>JACZVC010000026.1 GCA_022572885.1 Pseudomonadota bacterium
CGCGTCGCGGAAACCTTCGCTGCTCAGTGCGTCGCGGAGGCCTTCACTGCTCAGCGCGTCGCGGAAGCTTTCGCTGCTCAGCGCGTTGCGGAAACCTTCGCTGCTCAGCGCGTTGCGGAAGCCTTCGCTGCTCAGCGCGTTGCGGAAACCTTCGCTGTTCAGCGCGTCGCGGAGACCTTCGCTGTTCAGTGCGTTGCGGAAGCCTTCGCTGCTCAGCGCGTTGCGGAGGCCTTCACTACTCAGCGCGTCGCGGAAGCCTTCGCTGTTCAGTGCGTCGCGGAAGCCGTCGCTGTTCAGTGCGTCGCGGAGACCTTCGCTGTTCATTGCGTCGCGGAAGCCTTCACTGCTCAGTGCGTTGCGGAGGCCTTCATTGCTCAGTGCGTTGCGGAAGCCTTCGCTGTTTAGCGCGTCGCGGAAACCTTCACTGTTCAGCGCGTCGCGGAGACCTTCACTGTTCAGTGCGTCGCGGAAGCCTTCACTGTTCATTGCGTTGCGGAAACTTTCACTGTTCAGCGCGTTGCGGAAGCCTTCACTGTTTAGCGCGTCGCGGAGGCCTTCACTGTTCAGTGCGTCGCGGAAACTTTCGCTGCTTAGGGCGTTCTGGAATGCCTGGTCGTTCGCCAGCAGTGTGTACGTGTCTGTCTGCATGAATTGCTGAATTGCCTGATCGCCGAGATTAATATCATCAGCAGTTAGCTGATCCGCTCGATAGCGTTCTGCCGGCGCTATGGTACCGCTGGCCTGCTCGTCACCGAATGGAAACATGTCGCCGACATACGCGATCACCCCGATGACCACGAGCAGGCTAACAATCAGAACCATGGTCCTGTTATTGCTTGATGTGTTAGTTGTCATGCCTTTGCTCCTCTCGTTCCCCGGTTCGGGGTTTTTACGATTCTAGTTCAAATACAGGCTATCGCCTGAAAAGTTGGCAACCCTACCGGTCCGTCAAAGCGAACTGGTGTGTCTGCCCTCCTGCCAATTGAAACTCAAGTGTTATGCTGGCCGCAAAACCCCTGTCTTTTTCGTCAGTATAGGCCAGAAAAACCACGAACGACTGATCGCCGTTCGCTACGATAGCAATGGAATCCGCGGATACCTGCAAATCTGGCGGGGCGACCGACTGATGCGCAAAACCCTCAAATTGCAAGCCCTGACCCACGAAATCCAGCACCAGGTTTAGCGGTGCCTTGGAATCGAATGCGAATTCGAGCATCAACAGATTATTGTTGCGGTGCAACTCAACCGAGCCTTGCACAGTATCGAGGCCAAGCTCGAGCCGATCCCGAGACAGCCCATCTGGCAGCGCCTGGTTGTTGACCATGGATCCCACCAAACTCCGCGTATCGATGGATCCGATATCCGCAGGCGCCAGCCGGAACAAGCCGATGGTGACCACGACGCCGGCGGCAAAAGCCATGGCCATGCGCGCCGCTGCGGGCATGGCCCAAGCCGATGGCGCCGGCCGCTGGCGGCCGGCAAGCTCTATCTGCGCAAGAATACTCCGGCGCAGAGTTTCAGGAGGTTGACGCGCGGGAATCTTACGCAGCAGACCCGCAAGATCGCGGAAGTCTTTTCTCGATGCTCGGGCTTCGGCGGATGCATCCAGCAAAGTATCGAGCTCGGCTTGTTGATCGACACTTAGCTCGTTGTCAAGCTCGGCCTGGATCAGCTCAATGTATTTCTTGTCGTTCATTTGCCAACCAGACCCTTTGCCGAGAGCTTATCCTTCATTATCTGCCGCGCCGTATATAGCCTGGATTTCACTGTCTTGTCGGGGATCTGCAGAATCTCGCCAATCTCGTGGTAACTGCACTCGGTAAAATGCCGTAACACGATGACCGCACGATATTCCTCCTGCAATTCCATCAAGACCTCCTGAACGCAATTACAGAGGCGCTCGGCTTCGACCATCTCCTCTGGGTCACGCAGGTTTGACGCCTGTCTGTCATCGAAAGGCTCCAGGTGACCACGCCGTTTGAGAAGATTGATTGATTCATTGACTGCGATCCGGTAAATCCAACTGAAAAATTTAAACTTCGGGTTGTACCGATCAAGGTTTTCAAAAACCTTGAGGAACGCGATCTGGGTAATATCGGCTGCGTCATCAGGATTTCCCAGCATCCGGTAAGCAACGTTGTATATCGGCTTCTCGTAGCGCCTGACCAGTGTTTCCAGGGCATTCCGATCGCCCCTTCTGCAGTCGCTTATCAGCTCCGTATCACGATCCTTACTCATAACTACTGCCGGGCAGCCAAAAAGTTGATGCAAGGGGGAAACCAGCCGTTGATCCTTGATCCTGGCCGTGATTCATTAAACTCCATCAGCAACCATTATCCATCGGCGGTTTCGATCTCGAACAGGCGGTCAAAACCCGAATACTTGAAAATATCGTTGATATGACTGCTGACCTTGATCATTTTCAAGCCCGAACCCGTTGCCGTCAGCCTTTTATGAGTCTTTAGCAAAACTCCCAGACCCGCACTCGATATGTATTCCAGCTTTTCCATGTCGAGCACGCAGGCTCCAGGCACTTCGTCCAGAAAAGCCTGGGCGCGGTCCGCCTCGGCCGCGTCGAGCCGTCCCACGACAACAATCACCCCATCTGCGCCAAAGTCGATCTCAAACATCGCCTAAGCCACTCCCTGCCTGAAGGTGATTTTACTGGTCCGGTCGCGATACTCGTAGTGAATGGAATCGACCATTTTGAGGACCAGGTAAAGCCCCAGTCCACCGGGATTCCTTTCCTTTAGCGGAACTTCCGTATCTAAAGTTGTCGCTTCGGTCGGATCGAAACGATCGACGCCATAATCGGTCAGGCTGACTTCGATACCGCCATTGGCCCGCTGCATCTCGATCAGAATATCGGCCTCGGTTTCGGTGTTGTAAGTGACCATGTTGACAAACAACTCTTCGGTGGCGAGGTCAACTGTGTTGCGCAGCGAACTGTCGAGGCTTTCCTGCGCGAAAAAATCCGCGGTCATGGATACGATGTTGCGGATTTCTTCAAAACTTCTTCTGAACTTTTTTTCCATCGATCGACTCCCATTACTAAACCCAAACACCAGCATGCCGCCGACTGGAAGGCAGCCGTTTACCGGTGACTGGTTCTCCCCCGCGCCTACATCTTGTTCTTGTGTCCGGCGATTTTTCGTCCGGGGCTAGTGTAGACCAGCCAAAGCCCCTCGCAAAGGCTTGCCGGCCTCGATTTCAGGCCATGCGAGCGTTCACATGCCCGAAATCGGCAGCCGGCGAAGCAAAACCACGGTGATATCGTCCGCCTGCGGCACTTCCTTGCCGAATGCAAAGGTGGCATCGAGCAATTGCTGGCTGAGATCGGCCATGGCGATATTATGGTAAGCCCGCATGACCTCGGCAACACGGCCCTCGCCAAATTGCTGGCCTTGCTGGTTTTCGTACTCGAAAACGCCATCCGAGATCAGGCCTAGAATGTCACCGGGCTGCATGACGAGCAATTTCGCCTCATCGGGGGCATCCATCTCCATGGCGCCGACCGGGAAACTGGTGGGCTTGTGCCATTCACAATCGCCGTTCTCGGCGTGGAAATGCAGAATCGGCCCCTGGCCGCCGGAATGGAATCTCACGTGATGGGTGTCGGGGTTCAGAAACCCCATGAACGCCGTGATGAAGCGGTCATCCGGCAGATCCTCGGCAAGCTGGTTGTTGACATGCATGAACGCAGAATCGAGGTCTGCCCCAACACGAAAGGCGACCCGCATCATTGCCTGCATCTGCGTTGCCGACAATGCCGGTCCGAATCCATGGCCGGTAGCATCCCCCAGCAGCATGAATAACTGGCCATCGAGCAGAACCAAGTCGAACATATCGCCACCGGTTTGCGAGGTCGGCAGGAACGTTCCATGCAGGTCGTAACCAGGCACCGACGGCATCCGGGTCGGCAAGGTGCTCATCTGGATCTCACGCGCGATATTGACCTCTTCGTCCAGATGTCTTTTTTCAAATAATTCCTCAGTCAACTGGGTTCTTTGCAGCGCAACTGCGCATTGTGCTGCCAGCGAGCGCGCAATCAATTCATCGTCTTTATCAAACTCCCCCGAATTCTTGTTTAGCAATTGGAGAACCCCTACCAGCGCTTCGTCCCTACCCACCAGCGGGACACAGAGCATGGTCCTGGTCCGGTACCCGGTCGCCTTGTCAACCGCCCCCTGGAATCGAGGGTCGGCGTAGCAATCCTGAACATTGATAATCTGTCGCGACAGCAGGCATTCGCCGACCAGGCCATCGCCCGCGGCAACCCGGTCGGGCGAATCGAGTTCGGGAACCTTGATAACCAGATCATGCGAATCCGCTTGGTAAAGCCAAAGCGCCCCCATGTCTGCCCCCAGGATCGATCGACTGACGCTGACCACTTCAGCCAGCATCGCCGTCAGATCGAATGATGCGGCAAGTTGCTCGGTGACTTCCAGAATCCTGGCCATTGCCTCGGGTGGCAGCGCGGGATGATTCCGGGGTTTAGTCATAAAGCCGATATGCGGTATTTCGAGCTTGCGGAAAGAGTCTTCAAAAAAATCGTGGATTCCGGATCAACTCGAGTAAAACTGGCCCTTGTATCTCAGATGGTAAGTCCGGCTTTCGCCGTCCGGGGTGACATCGACGTTGAAGAATAAAGTCTCCCCGTCCACCACGACGACCTCACCGATATAATAAATGGCATTGTGTTCGGTGACCTCCCTTATGGTCATGTTTTTCAACTGCCCGACGAGGTTGACTGCGGTTCCGGTTACTGTGCCTTTGACCGACGAACCGAACGCACCACCAATTTTTCTGGTAATCACAACATTGAGCATTGCCCTGTTGTCGCTACGGGTAATCCCCAGGTTACGGGCTACGTCGGCAGGAACCTGGCTGGTGACGATCGCATTGATATGCACGACGTAGTCACCAAAATCGATCAGGTTGATGTGGTCGGCAAGCGTTACCCGGCTTACATTTTCATTGATTGCCGATTCCTGGCCTCCTTCGCAGGCCAGCAAAAGCAAAGTCAGCGCAACCGGTATTAGCGCGAAATTTCCGGCTTTTATCATGGTTACATCGTCTCCGTTAGCCCTGGCTGGCCACTACAAACGGCGCGAAATCGTCACTCGACACTATCATGTTCCGGTTTGGCTGCGTCACGCAACTCCCACATCGAAATCATCGGGAAAACGTTGAACAGGAACAGCAGGATCATCAAAAATCCCGCAAAAATCCCGGCAAACGCGAAGTAGTCGGGAATACTGGCAAATGGCGTGTATTCATCGTAAAGCGATGAAATTACCATCAAGTAGCGGTTGATCCAGATGCCCAGGGTCATGATCAGCGTAACGATGACCATCGCCCACCAGCTTCTTTTAACCCAGGCAAAAATCATGCTGCCGATCGGGATCGCGACTATACAGCTCATCATGACCCAGAAATAGGGCCCGTAAAAACCGTGCATTTGTTTCCACAGCGGCCCGTATTCCTGCGGCAAATTGCCGAACCAACTGACAAAAAACTGCGCCCAGAAGAAATACAGCCACAGCAGTGAGAAGCCCGTCAGCATGATCCCCAGGCTTTTCACATGCAGCGTCGAAAAATAATCATCGACCGCGATCACACGCCGCAGCAAAACGCTGAGCAGAAGCAGTACGGCAGTCCCCCCGAACATATTGCCGACCATGAAATACATGGGATAAACCGAGCTGTGGTAGTGCGGCGTCAGCATCATGCCGAAATCCCAGGCAATGAATGTGTTGGCGAGAGCGCAGCTCAGCAAGATCAGCGGTGAATAAAAGTAAACGAAGCGCTTGAGTTTTGCTTGGTCCCTGGCTGCCTTCATTTTCAGCAGGCGGCGGTACATGGCACGCCGCCAACGCGGACCGCTCGTCGCGCTCTCCTGTGTTATATCGGGGAGCAGGCCATAAATGAAAGACACGGCAACCAAAACATAAAAAACGATCAGCGCGACCAGGTTCCTGGTCAGCAAAAAGGTTTCATTCAGCCATGCGTTACGGTGCTCGCCGGGCGCCAGGTCCAGCCAGTAGAAGAGATCGTGCCGCCCGAAATAATAAATGATCAGCAAACTGCCAATAGCGATCGGCATATAGGCGAGCGTCAGGACTTCTCCCAACCGGTAATATGGGCGCGCCCACTTGGCGCCGATCACGCGCATCATCGCGGTAAACGCCGCGCCAAACTGGCTGACGCCGAGCAGGAAAACAAAATTTGCAGTCAGAAACGCCCAGGGTACTTCGCCTGAACCGGTCTGCAGCGCATAAGCCAGCATTGCCATGCAAACAATAAATACGACGGCAAAAAACAGCAGCCATTTACCATACCCGCCATTCTTCGCCCGCACACCGAGCGCTATTTCCGGAACACCGTTCATTTCTGACCCAATACATGTTTGATATAATTAACCACATGCCAGCGCTCATCCTCGGGGATGGCGTCGCGATAGAATGGCATCGCAATACTGCCGTGGGTGATCGTGAAAAATATCTGGCCATCGGGCTGGAATTGCACATAGTCCATGGTCAGGTCCATCGGCGCGACCACGAACTTCAGCCCGACCAGCCCATCCCCCCTGCCCAGGCCGCCGTGACAGGTCTGGCAATGGACCTCATACAACGATCTGCCCAGGTCCAGCGACTCGGGCGTTGCCCGGACCGGGTTTTCAAGCTCGCCGGCAGCCAGCCTGGCCAGCACCAGCTCGTTAATGCCGGCCGGGGTCGGAATGGTTTCCTTGTTCTTTGTCGGTACGGAACTGGCATTGGTATGGACCAGGGATTCCTGTGGCTTGATCGAGGGCTGGTTACGCATGTCTTCATCCCAGGGCAGGGCTGAAGATCGGGGAATGACCCCCATAACGAGGGCCAGACCCACCAGCGAAAGTATCGCTGCAGGCCGCTTCATCGATCCCCCTCCACCCGGTTCACTGCCTCGGCGCCGGAGTCAAGAATGATATTTTCCGCCAGCTCGCTCTTTTCGCCCTCGGCGCATTCGACGACCAGCGTAAACCGGTCCACATTGGATGATGGAAGATAAATCCTGTCCCGCCAGGCGGGCAAACCGGAGACGACATGAAAACCGAGCAAGGTAAACAGCACCCCGAACAGGATCGTCATCTCGTAGCTGATGATCAGGTATGGCGGAATAGTAATGATCGGGCGCCCCGAAGTCGGCAGGATGAATGTCAATGCCGTCAAGACGCTCAACGCAAAGCCCGCGACCGCGCCGAACAAAGTCCCCGCCAGCGTATAGCGCCGGACCGCTGATTTGCCGAAACCAAGAATACGATCGGCCTCATGCAGCGGTATCGGCGACATCGCCGTCAATTCGTCGAAACCCGATTCCTTGAGCCTGCGCAGTGCGCTGATGAATTCGTCCTCGAACTCAAAAATACCCATTACATTAGTGTTCATTTCAACTCGACCTCCGCAATGGTTTCAGCGTTTCCTTTACCTCGTACAGGGACACGGCCGGTACCCACTTGACGAATATCAGGAACAAAGTCGTGAAAACCGCGAAGGAGCCGATGGTGATCGAAATTTCGACGGCCGACGGGAAATAGAAGCCGAATGCGTTGGGCAGGAATTTTCTCGGCTGCGAAGTCGCGACGATGATGAACCTTTCACTGAGCATGCCGATGTTGATCAGGATCGAGATGATCAGCATGGACTTCCACGAGGTCCGGATTCTCTTGAACAAAATCAACAACGGAACGACAGCGCAAAACAGGACCATTTCCCAGAACATCGGCGCGTAAAAACCGGTCAGCCGCCATTTGAGCGCCTCCAGCTCGTAAGAACTGCCGCTAAACCAGGTCGTAAACACCTCCATGATGTTGATATAAGTCCAGATCAGCGACAGGAGGACCAGGAGTTTCCCCAGGTTGACCAGGTGGATTTCACCAATGTAACGCTCGAAGTTCATGTATTTGCGCAACAGAAACATGACCGTGACGATACCCGCTGTTCCCGAGAATATCGCCCCGGTCACAAAATAGGGCGCGAAGACGGTGTGGTGCAGGCCAGGCACGAGTGACAAGGCGAAGTCCCAGGACACGATACTGTGCACCGATACAGCCAACGGGATAACCAGCACCGCAAAAAAAGTATAGGCCCAGCCCAGCGTGTGCCACTCCTTGGCCGTCCCCCTCCAGCCGAAGGAAAATATCGTGTAGAGCTTGCGCCGCAGCCCGGTACTTGCATCGCGTACCGCGGCAAAATCCGGCACCGATCCCATGTAAATAAAAATCGAGCTGGCCGTCAGGTAGGTGGTAATCGCCATGACATCAAACATCAGCGGCGACCGGAAATTTGGCCATAAATCCATTTGGTTCGGCACCGGGATGGTCCAGTGTACAAACCAGACCCGGCCCAAATGCACCATGACAAAAAGCGCCGCGGTAATCAGCGAGAAAAGGGTCATCGCTTCGGCGCTGCGATAAATCGCCTTGCGCCAGGAACTGTTGGTGATATGCAGCACCGCCGACAGCAAGGTGCCCGAGTGACTCAGCCCGATCCAGAATATAAAGTTGGACAGGTAGGTACCCCAGACCGCGCTGCGATTCATCCCGGCGGCGCCGACGCCCACCTCCAGCTGATAAAACCAGGGAATGAAAAAACAGATGCCGGCGACCGCGATCGAAGTACCAAGCGTTGCCCAGTACTTCGGACCGGTCTCCATCATCGCCCGCAGGACATCCTTGTTGACCTCGGCATAAGTCGGTTCGATATATTCAGCCATCTGCCTGGACCCGCTTCAGGTAAACAATTGACGGCGTCGTATTCAACTCCTCCAGGACATGGTAGCCACGCGGGTTTCTGGCCATCTTCGAGACCTGGCTGTCCGGGTCGTTGAGGTCGCCAAAAACCATGGCCTCGGTCGGGCAGCTTTGCACGCAGGCTGGCTTTATTTCACCGTCACGAACCCGGCGACGGCCGTCATCCTTCGCTGCGTCTTTGGCCTGGCGTATACGCTGAATGCAAAAGGTGCATTTTTCCATCACGCCTTTTTCGCGGACAGTGACATCCGGGTTCAACTGCTGCTCCAGCGGCTCATCCCACTCATAGGTGAACCAGTTGAAGAAACGGACTTCGTATGGGCAATAAACGGCGCAGGTCCGGGTACCGATACAGCGGTTGTAGACTTGCGTATTGAGCCCGTCCTGGTTGTGATAAGTCGCAAAAACCGGACAGGCAATTTCACAGGGGGCCTGATCGCATTGCTGGCAAAGCATCGGGATGAATTGCAGCTTGATGTCCGGGTACTCGCCCTCCCAGTAACGCTCGATCCTGATCCATTTCATTTCCCGACGCATCGCAAACTGTTGCTCACCGACGATGGGCAGATTGTTCTCCGCCTGACAGGCGACCACGCAGGCTTCACAGCCAGTACAACGATCCAGGTCAATGGACATCGTCCAGTGGTAATCGAACTTGTCGTAATAGCCTGGCTTTCTGTACTTCCTGAATTTTTCCAAAGCTGTGCTCATCTACGTCTCCTGTAATCAGGCATGGCCATGTTCGTGCCCCAGAATATTTCGCCCCAGGTCCCGCGTCGTACCGTCGGTCTTGATAACGTGGACCCGCCTGCCGGTTTTTGAAATTTTCACGCGGGTTGCCGACCAGGCCAGCGCGCCACTGTCGGTATCGGTCTCAGGCGCCAGAATCTCAATCGGGTTCGAGCCTCGGCCGCTCGCGTAACGGCCGTAGTTGCCGTGGCCTTGCCCGATCGGCATAGCCACCACGTCCGGCCGGATCGCCTCATAGATAAAAGCCGGCGCTTCGAGCCGGCCGGCCGCGGACTCGACCAGCAAAACGTCGCCTTCGCGAATGGCAAGCTCGGCGGCTGTTTTTGGGTTCAATTCAACCCAGGAGTTGTAGACGATACTGGTCAGCGGATCGGGAAGTTCCTGCATCCACGGCAAATTGGCGCCGCGCCCGTCCCGGAAAGCCAAACTCAGATAGGGCTGCATCACAAACCGATATTCACTCTCCTTGCCGGCAAAAGATGGCTGCGCCATGCCAACTGCCGACAACATCGCCCGGCCCATGGCCTGGCGCGGACGACCCAGTTGCCGCGGCCGCTCACCCCAAACCCCTGATTCCAGGATACTCAACCAGAATTTTCTGAACCCCTGGTCGCTGCTATCGTTGCTTTTGCGCTGATAGATCGCCCGCCACATTTCCATGAGGTAATTTTCCATCGACGTCCACGGCATGTTGGCGGGAAGCTCGCCGCCGATCTGGTGCGCCAGCGCGAGAATGATGTCGCCGGCCGACCGCGTATCGTAGAGTCTCTTGACGACCGGCTGGGCTATAGAGGCAACCGCGAAGCCGACACCCGGGTCGGGGATGTTGTCACCCCAGGCTTCCAGGTAGGTGTCCAGCGGCAGGATAATATCGGCCAGCGCCATCGTTTCGTTCATGAAGCTCGACATGCCGATGACATACGGAACCGCCATCACCGCCTCTTTAACGTTCGCGGAGGAAGGCAGGGTAAAGACCGGGTTCGTATCGTGAAGAATCAGCACCTCGGCGTCATCGCCGCTCAGCGATGAAAACAATTCCAGCATGTCTTGATAGCCGGCGCGCGGTCGTGGAGGGTCACTGGAAAATGTGCTGGCCGGGTTAAACAATATCCCGCCAGCTTCGCCGATATTGCCGCCGATATAATTGAGCACATTGACCGCGACCAGGTTAGCCGTGCCATTTGTCGATGCGCCGGCGGCCCCGCCTCCTATAGCCAGGCTGGGACTGGCGGCAGAAAATTCTGTCGCAATCCGTACGATGCGATCAGCCGATATTCCACTTCGTTCGGCAACGCTGGCCGGCGAATAAGCGCCGAGCGCCCGCTTCCAGTCAGCGGCATCGGCAGCCGCATACAATCCTTGTTCGACGATGGAATGCGCCATCGCCAGGGCGAGCATGCCCTCGCTGCCAGACCGGGCTGCTACCCACTCGTCGGCATTTGCTCCCGACAGCGACATCCGCGGCTCAACCTGCACACAGCGGCCGCGCTGTTGGGTCCCCTGCCGCAAGTGCCCGTATGCAACGCTGTGGTGAACCGGCGACAACCAGGCGCCCAGATAATCCGCGCCAAAAGAAAGCAGGTACTTGCTGTTAGCAATATCGTAATAAGGCAGGACATCTACGTCGAAACAGGCCTTGTTCGCCGCATACAGGCTGGCCGGGTGTGAAAACTCATGCTGCAGATAGTTTTCCGAGCCCAGCTGATCCATGAACAGGGCAAACAGCTCATGCAAATGACCGTTGACGCCACCGCTAAGCAGGTAGGCATTGTTGGCTTTTTTCTGAATTTTCAGCGTACCCAGGACACCGGAGATGGTGGTCAGCGCCTGGTCCCAGCTGATCGGGCTAAAACTGCCGCTGCCACGCTCGCCATCCCTGAGCAACGGGGTTTTTATCCGGTCCGGGTTATACAACACGTTCAAACCGGCTTGCCCCAACGCACACAGCCTGCCCTGATTGACCGGGTGAGACGGGTTGCCTTCGATTTTTTTGGCTCGCCCTTCCCGGATTCTGACCGAGATCCCGCAACCGGCCGAACATAGCGTGCAGACAGTATTGTACCAGGTCGCGATTCCAGGTGAATAATCTTCGGGCAGATTGACCTGCGGGATCAGGAACTCGGTTGACATCTTAGAAGCATCGGCAATGAGAAAACCAGCACCCGCACCGAGTGTTCCGGCGCCGATAAACTTCAGAAAATCCCGACGATTAATCTTGTTACTCATCTCGCCCTCGAGTCTCGCAGCTTCTGCTGCTCTTACTTATGGCATGTCCAGCAATCGCGTCCGTTTTCGACCTCTTTGTGTGTATGGCAATCGACGCACCACGGCATGCGCAGTGGTTGCTGTCGGGTTATTCGATCCATGGTATCGACCGGGCCATGACATGTTGCGCATTCCAGGCCGGCCCTGATGTGCCGTTTGTGGGTGAAATGCACGAAATCGGGAACGTCATAGACTTTGATCCAGGGTATGGGTTTGCGGTCGGCGTAATATTGCGCCACCTTGATGATCTCGGGTTTGTCGGTGGCGACCGACCTGTGGCAACCCATGCATTTTTCCACCGATGGCACGCCGGCCACCGGCGTACGGGCGGCATAGACGTGGCAATATTGACAGGGGATTTCGTTTTCGCCAGCGTGGATTCTATGGCTGAATTCGATGGGCTGAACGGGTGTGGCATCGCCAAAATAAGTGCTGTTTACCCAGATTCCCCCCACAAAACCCGCCAGCCCGCTTAAGATAACCAGGGCCGGTTTTTTAAAATGAGCAAGAGCTTCCAGAACAGAAATTGACATTTTTATATTTCTCTTCGCGTTGCGAATTGTGCCTATTGCTTTTACAAACTACTTGCTTTTACAAACTACAAATCTGCCTTTTCGGATTTCATTAAATACAGTTTAGGACCGTTGATCTGCTGGCCGGCGATCATGATTTCCACCTGGTATTCGCCCGCCGCCTCAAATACCAGTTTTTCCATCGGCAACACCAGCTGGGTCACTGCCGGTGCCCGGGTTTCCGGTCTGCTGTCCACATCGGTATGGCCTTCAATGGTAAAAATAGCCAGCCCGTCCGGGTCTTTCAGGTGTATCAGGAATTCTTTTTTCCCCTCGTCAGCACGTTGCCACTCTATGATTCCGGCCAAAAACAACCGTTCCTGTCTGGCGGGAAACGCCGGGGCATACAACTCGCTCAACACGCCTTGAAGACTTAGCTTTCCGTCAGGCTCGACACTGGCCTGGTTACAAAAAAATAAGGTGACTTCCACGATCCCTGTTGCAAGATGCTCCCGTTACAGGGCCGAGTGTAGCACGCGACTCCAAAACCGCACTGCAAAACCATCGCCGGGAAAGCAGCTCGCAAAATGCTTGAAGAAAAACAGAGAGTTAGGTAGTTTGTTTCCCAATTATGCATACCGCAAGCGGGGACGCCATGAAAAAACTACCGGGAATTGCCTTGATTTTCATCATTGTGCTTAGCAACACGATGGTTGCAAAAGCCGCCGATGGCGACGCCGAAAAAGGGAAGGTCTTGTTTAATGTCTGCATGGCTTGCCATGGTAAGGATGGCGAGGGCAACGCAGTGCTGAATGCTCCCGCGACCGGCGGTCAGGACGAATGGTATGTCGTCCGCCAACTGAATAATTTCCGGGCAGGGGTGCGCGGCGCGCACGCAGAGGATATTTTTGGCGCGCAAATGCGCCCGATGGCGCTAACCCTGCCGGATGAACAGGCGGTAATGGATGTTGCCGCGTATATCGCGACTCTGCCGCTTCCAAAACTGGCAGCCACTATTGAGGGCAATACCGATGCCGGTAAAAAGGCGTTTGCGGTTTGCGTGGCCTGTCATGGGGCCAACGGGGAAGGCAATGTCTCATTGAATGCGCCACGCCTGTCTGGACAGTATGACTGGTACATCAAACGTCAGATCGACAATTTCAAGGCCGGCATACGGGGCACTGACCCGAAAGATATCTATGGCGCGCAAATGCGGCCGATGGCGATGATCCTGGCCACCGATGAGCAGGTTCGGGATGTCACCGCCTATATCGCCACCCTGGAATAGGTACGCCCGAGGGAATTACCAGCCGATTTCCGCGGCCTTATTCGTTCAGCCTGACCGCGCGGTCTGGTGGCCGGTCGTTGACGCGTTGGCTTCCTTTCGCAGCAGCCCAGCCGACCAGTACATACCGCGTTCCTGACAACGTCGGTTTCGCCGCGTGCAGGTATCGATGATCCGACGGGAAACAAGCCAGCATGCCGGCCTCCGGGCGTATACGAAAACCGAAATGCGGGAAATCGAGTTCGCCGCCGGTAAAATCATTGTTCAGGTAAAGCAACAGGCTGTAATCCCTGTCCATCCCACGTGACCATTTTCGTTTCGATGCAGTCCAGTTGTCCGCATCGGAATGCGGCTCGTAGTGCCCGCCCTTGTGATAACGAAGTATCTCCGGGCATTCGAACCATTCGAGCTCGGTCGAGTAGAATGGCTGCACCTCATGAAGAAAAATATCGCTTACCAGGGAATTGACATGATCGTTGATCCCCGCGATATCCACATACTCGGTAATCCTCGCGGTCGACTCACGGGTCGCAGCCTGTCCTGATTCCCGCACAACCTCACTTTGGATCGTGGATTTCTCCCCACCCTGTCGATTCGCATAATCAACGATGAACTGACACTGCGCCGGATCCAGGTATTTCTTGATAATCAATATCCCCGGCGGCACCAAACCCCGGGTTGCCACGATCCCGGGTGGCTGGTCGGCACAATAAAGCGCTTGTTTTTGCGGCGTATCGAGACCATCACGGATGTACCCCAGCTCGTTGTAGTCGGGAGTCGCTCTCGCGGTGGCTGCTTTGACGCTTGCCGCAGCCTGATTTCCTGCGCAGCAGTGCTTGTAACGCCTCCCGCTGCCACAGGGGCAAGGATCGTTTCTGCGAGGCATGGGTTGACTGGACATGGGGATCGCTGGGTGGCGGCAACAAGTAGTCATCATAACAAAGCAGAAACCGGGCTCGAGCGTCATCGACAAATGCCTGGTTCGCAGGTCTGTATCGCGTCAGCGGCCACATTGTTTAACATAATCCTGGCTGGTGATTTTCCGAAATCTCTAAGTGATTGTTTTATCTTGCCTTTTAGTTGAACATGTGCAGCGTATCGACATTTCCGTGACATATGTCGAAAAAACCGATGAAAATCGACAGGTTTGCTTGATTTGTCCATTTCATCGACATATACTCAAAACATGTCGAAAAACTTGTGAAAAATCGACATATCTACCGCATGTGTCTTTTCGATCGACACATCGCGACCAGCGCTACAAGGAGTGTTTTGCGATGGCCAAATTCGACCCTCAAACGCCATACAACGACCTGCCGATGCTGCCGCCAGCGGATGGCGAAATCGAAACATCCGCGATATTGAAAAAATGTATTTCGGCGCGCGTGGCGCTTGCGGAACTGAAACAGGCCGCCGAGTTAATCCCCAATGCAGCGGTCCTGGTCAATGCACTGCCGCTGATGGAAGCCCGCGCGAGTTCGGAAATCGAAAATATCGTAACCACGACGGACAAGCTTTTTGAATTTGCCGACGTCGCGGAAGACAAGGCGGACCCGGCGACAAAAGAAGCATTGCGTTATCGGCGAGCATTATTTGAAGGCAGCCGTGCCGTGCAACTGGGTTCACTCACGGTAAAGACGGCGATCGGTCTTTGCCGTACCGTCAAGAATGACAAGAAACTGGACATCCGCGATAACAAGGGAACAAATCTCAAAAGCAGCGCCAGCCGAAAAATCATCTACACGCCACCCGAGGGGAAAAAGCTGATAGCGGAAAAACTCGCTAACTGGGAAAAATTTCTGCACGATAAATCGAATATGGATCCACTGGTAAAAATGGCGATCCAGCATTACCAGTTTGAAGCCATTCATCCATTCAATGACGGTAACGGCCGAACCGGCCGGATTCTGAATATCCTGTTCCTGGTCGAACAGGGGTTGCTCGATTCACCGATTCTTTATCTGAGCCGCTACATCATTCGCAAAAGAAAAGATTATTATCGCCTGTTGCTCGAAGTAACAACCAAAAAGGCCTGGGAGCCGTGGCTGGAATTTGTCATCGAAGGCGTCGAAGAAACCTGCTTGTGGACCACCGAGAAAATCAAATCAATCCGCGAATTGATGCAACACACGAGTTTATTTATTCAAAAAAAGTTGCCGAGAATTTATTCCTGGGAGCTGAGCGAGTTGTTGTTCAAACAACCTTACTGCAGGATCGGAAACCTGGTCGATGCAGGGATCGCCAAACGCCAGACGGCATCTGTTTATCTCAAACAGCTTTGCGATATCGGTGTACTCAAGGAAAGTAAATCCGGCCGTGAGACCTTGTTCGTACACCCGAAATATATCGATTTACTGACGGTCGAGGAAAACGTCTACATTTATTACGCCGGCATAGAAACCGAAACAGCAAGCGTCCATACCGCCGCCTAGCGCGATTCTCAATCGGCTAACCCGGATGGCCGCATTATGGGCGCCGTAATAATCGGCAGGCTGATGCGGTCTTTCTTAGCAAGACCGTAAAACAAGACTTTTAGCGATGCCCGATAACGCAAAACTACCCATTAAGACACAGTTACAACGAAACGCCGTTGCGCTGATCAGTTTTCTTGTCGCCCTGACCAGTCTCGGCTACAACACCTGGCGGAACGAACAAACCGAGGCTAACCGAAACATTCGTGCCGCCGGCTTTGAAATGATTATCGCCATGGCCGATTTGCATGAAGTGGTTTTTCTTGGGCATTTTTCGCCCGGCACCGTCGCCGGAAGTGAAAAAAAAGGGTGGGCAGTGGTTCTTGGCCTGCAAGACCTGAGCATGGTAATGCCGGCCTCGGTGCAGGAGGCCGCCACCGAGCTTGGCAAGGCCTGGGCAGAGGAGTCCGGAATCCTGGGGGAACCCGAAGCGAGTATCAGCCAGATCAATTTGACAATTGACAGTCTTCGCTATGAAATCCTGATGACGCTGCAAGCGCTGGACTGAACTGAGCTAACTGTGTCGTTAACGCGAACAGAAGGCGCCTGCTTACTTTTTCCACGACGAATCATAAGGATTGAATCCGGCATCGCTCACACTGACATCGAGTTCTTCAGACGAGTCGATCCTTGCATCGCTCGTGTCCTGGTCTTGCAGCTCCTGCAAGGCCTCTTGCACTTTAGCCCCGCCGAAGATTCCGGTCTTCATGATCGACAACTTTAACGTTTTGATGGTGCCATCCCAAATGTTGGGATTATTCTTATTTTTCACGATATCGTCAGGTCCCTTTTGATCCGGGCCATCGGGCGATTTGACTTTAGGGTCTGAAGTCATGATTCCCTCCTGATACCAAGTATCACGAGATTACATAATGATTGAACAACAATATTAATTCCTTGCCATTGGGAGTCTGTGACTTACATCACGGTTTTTGCAGGCGCACAGCTTCGCGAGCATCGGGCAGTCCCCGGGTGATGGTCTTTGGGAAGCCCTGATGGCTCACCAGCATTCAGTCAGCCCGTTAACCCTGAAGGTCGGCCGGCGCAGGTAGCTATTGGCGAGAACTTTCTCCAGTATAAGCCGCTCGGGATTCGTATTTCCGAGAAACAAGGTGCTTTCGATGCTGGTTCGCCGTTCCGTTTTGTACGCGGTTTTCTGCGGTTTTCTGCTGACCGCCTGCGCGCCGGCGGATCAGACTTCTTCCATAACGCCCGCCAGCCAGGCGGCTTTTGCCATGCCTGACAGATATGGGGCCGACGTTGCCGAACTCGTGCTGGGCGCCGGCGGCAACGCAGTCGATGCGGCGATCGCCACGGCCTTTTCGCTCGCCGTGACCTATCCCGAGGCCGGCAACATCGGCGGCGGCGGCTTCATGCTGATCTATATGGATGGCCGATCTTATTTTCTGGATTACCGGGAAGTCGCGCCAGCCGCCGCCAGCCGCGATATGTATCTGGATGAAAATGGCGATGTCGTTCCGGGCTTGAGCCGGGTCGGTCACAGGGCCCCCGGCGTACCGGGTACCGTGGCTGGCATGTGGGCCGCGCACCAGCGATTTGGCAGCATGGCGTGGGCTGAATTACTCGCGCCGGCGATCGACCTGGCGGAAAACGGTTTTGTGGCAGACAAAATGTTGGCGGCACGGACAAAGAGAAAGCGAAAAACCTACGCGGGAAAAACCAATTTCGATCGGTATTTCGGCAAACTGGAGGCCGGGGCCGTGTTTTCGCAACCCGAGCTGGCGGAGACTCTCAGGCGAATCGCGGCGAACGGTCGTGCCGGTTTTTACCAGGGAGAGACCGCTGTCTATTTCGTCGATGAAATGAAACGCGGTGGTGGACTGATCGGCAGGGATGACTTGATCGAGTATCGGCCGGTCTGGCGGGAACCACTCAAGGCGTCGTGGCGTGACTACCAGTTGCTGTCGGCGCCGCCACCGAGTTCGGGTGGTTTCGCGATCATCCAGTTGCTCAAGATGAAAGACCACCTGGCCGGAGAATTCGATGGGCTAGACCACAACTCCGCACAATATGTGCACTTGATCGCCGAAATGGAAAAAAGGGTTTTCGCGGACCGGGCGGAATATTTTGGCGACCCCGATTTCGTCGATGTACCGATTGACAAGCTGATCGCCGATGACTATATCGAAGCGCGCGCCGCGGAAGTTGACAGGGATGCAATTTCTTCGATCGACAGTGTACCGCCCGGGCTGGAGTCACCCCATACAACCCATTTTTCCATCGCGGATAAAGACGGCAACGCGGTTTCCAACAGCTACACGTTAAACAGCTACTTCGGCAGCGGCGTGGTCGTCGAAGGCGCCGGATTCGTGCTCAACAACGAAATGGACGATTTCAGCGCCAAACCCGGTGCTCCAAACATCTACGGTGTCGTCGGAAAAACAGCGAATAAAATCCAACCCGGTAAACGGATGTTGTCATCGATGTCGCCGACGATCCTTTTGCAAGACGGCGAAATCAGCATGGTGTTGGGAACACCGGGCGGGTCGACGATATTTACCACTGTGTTTCAGGCGATCGTCAATATTCTCGACTTTGGCATGACACCCGAAGAAGCCGCTGGCGCCAGCCGGTTTCACCACCAGTTGCTGCCACCCGACCTGGTGACTTATAGCCGGAGCCGGCCGTTGTCCGATGCCACGATCGAGGGTCTGATCGAGAAAGGTTACCGGCCCAGGCCGCATAGATGGGACTATGGCGACCTCCAGATCGTCTGGCGGGATGGCGATCGCTACCGGGTGGCATCGGATCCGCGCAAACGTGGAGAAGCGCGGGTCTTGCACTGATCGGCTCAGCGGCGGGGCACGATTTCACCACTGATAATCAGCAGGTTGCCAACGTCCAGCGCCGTCGGCGACACGCCGTTGCCGCGCATTTCATTAATGATCAGGTCGATCTTGCCGTCCCGATCCATATCCGCAGCGGCGGCACTGTACATCAGCGTGTCACCGGCGTCGTCGACCGAGCGCTCGCCATTCGCTCCATATATGTCAGTGATCGCGAACACCGCTGGATCGGGTTGCCGGTCATTCTGCAAATCGATGACCTCCGGCCACCGCCCCGCTTGCCCCCACAAAATATGAACGACCCCCGCCTGCACCCTTCCCAGCGGGTTTTCCAGGGGCCCCGCTATGGCCAGATCGGCAATACCATCGCCATCGATGTCCCCATGCAAGGAGGTATCGCTGGAAATGGCGCCGGCTGGCCCGAGGATCGTCGTGGTCCGCACACCGGCCGGACCCGTGGTCATCGAGAAATTCTGATTTCTCAGCAGGGATGCCGAAAAAAACACATGGCCCACTCCAGCCCTGACCCGGTCTGTGCGGGAAACACCGCTAATATCGCCAACGAACAGGTCCGCGGTCCCGTCGGCGTCATAATCGAGGCCGCCCAGTAACTCCTCGCCGAAGCGCTCGTTGCTAAACAGATTCGGCACGCTGCCGCCGTCTATACGCGTGGTGCTGCCAGGCGCACTGTCCACCGAAAAACTGAAACCGCTGGCCCAACTCGTGCCGAGCGGAAAGTTATCGTCCCAGACAATGAACAAGCTGCCGCCGGGATTGCCGCCATGGCGGATTGCCGAGTTGTTCGGCGCCCCATCGGCCAGCAAACTGCCGCCAATCCGTGACAATGCGGCAGCAATCAAGACTTCGCTGCGCCCGTTGTTATCCAGATCGGCCAAAGCAACGGTTGCGCCAAAGTGATAATCGGCCGATCCCGGCGGTGGCGTAATTTTCGCGATGTGCCCGGCCAGCGCGGTCGCGCCAAAGCCGGCCAGATCGATGGTCAGATTGGCATTGAGGTGGACACCGCCCCGGATCAGGTAGGCGGCGCCCCGGTTGGATTCGCTTGCATTGTCTTCCTGATCCGCGCCTACCAGGATATCGGCAATCCCATCGCCGGTAACGTCACCGGTGCGCACCCACATGCCCAGGCGATCGAGTTCGGCCGCGCCAACCAGGGTAAACAACGTGACACTGGGCGGTGGGGCGGCGAGGTCCACGATCACGCCGTTGTTGGCGAGATCTCGCAAGATACTGTTGCCGACCAAAATGGTCAGCGCGCCCGCGCCAATTCTTCCTGACGCAGGTTCGGTGAAATTTTGCCGGGCGATCAACAGATCACAGAGACCATCGCCGGTTACATCGTCCATCCAGATCTCGCTGCCGGCCACTTCGTTGGGCGCCGAACCGGCGATGGTCAGAATACGGGTATTCGGAACCGCGGTATCGATGCTTTGATTTATCTGCCCATCGCCAAATATCAGTCGAACCTGCCCGGCATTCGCCCTGGAAAACGGGGAAGCGAGCATCTCCGAGCGTGCGTAATCCACGAAGCCGTCATTATCGCAATCGAAACCGCCGGCAACCGGCACGCCAAACGCACCGGTAGCTTCCGCACCGGAGACGCGGATCAAGCCGTTAGCGGTCGACAGCCCGTTGAGATCGAGAATGACCTGGGCCAAAGGCGGCGGCGGCTGAGGTATCGGTAGCGGTTGAAACTCACTGCCACATTGTACGAACAGAAATGATCCACATAGCGCCACACTGCTTTTGTGGATCCATGACCCTGGTCTGTACATAGCAGCCCCGCAACTTTTCCCCTGTCATTTGAGACAGCATGTTGCCGTTAAAGTGCATGAAACCGCGGGACACCTAGTCCGCGGAAACCACATCCCGCACTGCCCTGATCAGCGCCAGGTCGCCGGCTTGCAGTTGCTCTCCCATGCGACGAGTGATTATTTCTGCCAGGCGTTTCGCTTCGGCGAGCATGGCCGGGTCTGCCGTGGCGATTTTTAACGCCAGGAGCATGCCCTCCCGCGCCAGGAAATCTTCGCCGTTTTCCCGAGTGAACGGCTGCAGGACCGCATACGCCAGCTTTTTCCGACCAGCCTGTTTCGCATAAATCGCCAGGGCCAGGGCTTCGCCTGAACTTTTCACGCTGAAACCCGGGGCTATACGCAGGCAACGCTCACACCAACGCCACGCCGCGGCGGTATCGTTGGCCGCCAACAACCGGGACACCGCATCCCGCGCAAGCCTGACGCCGACCCGGGTATTTTCCCAGGCCAGTAACCGTTCGAGGAACCAGGCCTCGGCACTATCCGGGTCGGCCTGTTCCTTTATATGCTGGCAGACAGTTTTATATGCCCGATCATATTTTCCGGCCGAAGAATACAGATGCACTTCATCCAGGCATGCTTTGTGCGCTGTTGCCGCGGCTCGATCCGCCTTGGCCGCGGCGATCTCTGGTGCATTTATCACCTGCAAGCCCAACTCCGCCCTGTTCAGATAAAGACCGTGACCGAGGAAACGGAACACGATGAGCAGCCAGTAAAGCAAGACGAAAATGACCACCGGCGTCGGCAGATGCAATGCCAGCAACCCGGGGAACAAGACCGGCAGCAAACCAAAGGCTATGGCAACACCGGCATAATCCAGCCGCAGCGATAAGATCAGCCTGAAAAGGTTAAGCGGATTCAGTGAGCGAAACGGATTGTCTGAGATGACGACAACGCTGATCATCGCCGGCAACAGAAAAATTGCCGACAAGATTACCGCATTTTCCGCTCCCTGGCTGACTCTCGCCGCCGACCAGTATGCCGCGCCAAAAACCAGGATCAGAAAAAGAATGAACAGTGGCCGAGCCTGGGCCGGGTTGATCAACTCCTCGGACAACACGGGGACATCCGGCCGGCCAAGCGCTGCGAAGCTCAAGATTATGAAAAGATACTTGGCAAACCAGGGGACCAGGAGGAGCAGCAGCGGTAGTCCCAGAATGCCGGCGGAAAAGCTCAGCCACAGACCCAGGGAAAAGCTGATGGCTGCGATAACCGTCGTCATGTCGGTCGCAAAACCGATCAAATCGGCCAACCTGCCCTGATCGGGTTCATTAGTCATAACACATACGCTGCACGCCGGCGCCTTGGCCAAAATTTCGTTGCTGTGGTAGTTTGTCAATGCAAACGGACGGCTGACACACTAACAGCCCAACCGAACCCATGCCATTAGCGCTTGTCAAACCAGTTTCCAGGAAACCACCGTAAGGCACGCCATGTACAACAGTGATCGTTACCCGTTTTTCCGTCTCGCCATCATGCTTGGCGCCGTATTCATGGCAGCCTGTGGCGGTGGTGGCGGCGGAGGCTCTCCTCCGCCGATAAGCAATTGGGTACAGGGTGTCTTTTTGCCATCCGGCACCTTTTCCTCACATTGCGCGTCGCCACGGAGCGGTGTGGACGCGAACGGCCGGCCCTTCCCGGATGTGCAAGGCTCGACCCTGGACGAGAATAACTGGCTGCGATCCTGGAGCGACGAGCTGTATCTTTGGTACAGTGAAATTATCGACCGGGACCCTGCCGGTTTCCAGACCCTCGACTATTTCGACCTACTCAAGACCTTCGCCACGACAGCATCCGGCACCGACAAGGACCAGTTTCATTTTACTTTTCCCACGGATGAGTGGCTGGCGTTGTCGCAGGCAGGCGTGAGCGCGGGATACGGCATGAATCTGTCGTTCATTTCCTCGGTCCCGCCGCGAAATGTCGTGGTTGCCTATATCGATCCGGGCACGCCGGCGGAGTCGGTACTACCCGTCCTCGCCCGCGGCGCGATGTTGCTGGCGATCGATGGATTTGACCTGGTCAATGACAACACCAGCGCGGGTATTGACGCATTGAATGCGGGCCTTTTCCCGGCCCAGGCCGGCGAAACCCATAGCTTTACCGTACTGGATTTTGGCGCGGGGAGCAGTCGTACATTTGACATGGTATCCGCCAATGTCGTGTCAACGCCGGTGCAAAATGTCAGCACTATTTCGACGATAACCGGTGAAGTCGGCTACATGCTGTTCAACGACCACATCGCGACGGCGGAACAGGGATTGATCGATGCGATCAACTTCTTGCAGGCCGCAAACATCGACGACCTGGTCATCGATATGCGTTATAACGGCGGCGGGTTTCTGGATATTGCCAGCGAGCTGGCGTACATGATCGCGGGTCCGGCGCCAACAGCCGGCCGGACCTTCGAGCGTATCGTTTTCAACGACAAACACCCGGTGACCAACCCGGTTACCGGTCAGCCGCTGGCCCCGATTCCTTTTCACTCAACCAGCCAGGGTTTTTCCGCACCATTCGGCCAGGCATTGCCAACGCTGGATCTGACCCGGGTTTTTCTTTTGACCGGGCCCAACACCTGTTCGGCCAGCGAATCGATCATCAACAGCCTGCAAGGCGTCGATGTCGAAATCATCCAGATTGGTTCGACGACCTGCGGCAAGCCCTTCGGATTTTTCCCTGACGACAATTGCGGAACGACCTATTTCTCAATCCAGTTCCAGGGCCTCAACGCGAAAGACTTTGGCGACTTCACCGATGGCTTCTCGCCGGCAAACTCCACCGGGACCACCGGGGTGCTGGTGACGGGTTGTTCGGTCGCCGATGACTTCTCGGCCGCGCTGGGCGATTCCACGGAAGGGCGCTTGGCCGCGGCACTGGATTATCGGGACACACAAAGCTGTCCTATGCCATCCGGCACGACGCAAAAACTGGCTTTGTCCGGGCCCGAAACTTTCTCGCTGGATGCGGTTGACGGCCTGGTACCGAAATCCCCCTGGCTGGAAAACAAGATCATCGTACGCTAGGCAAGGCAGACCATGTAACACCGTGTATCCCTGCTTATCGACCGGGCGGCAGCGGCTTTTCCCGGTGGATGGCGTGGACTTTCCCGGAATCCCGATGCGGCAAAAACCATCGCCGCGAACAATGGCGGCATCGATGCCATATCGCCGTTTTTTTGCTCATGGCGGACGCATTAGCTGATACTATTTAGCCGTCTAAACATGGAGGTGACACGCATGCATAATCCTATTTTCGTCAAGTCGCTCGTTATTGCGCTGATCGCCGGGTTGCTTTGCCTGGGATTCCCGCAGGGATCGATGGCCGGTATGATCGGTACGGACTCGCTGATTGAAGCACAGGAACGGCAGGGTCAGATTGACAGGATCAATGACATTCTGGCCAAGGACAATGTCAGACATCAATTGATCAGATTCGGCGTCGATCCGGCGAATGCCGAAGCCCGTGTCGCGAGTCTGAGCAATTCTGAACTACTGAATCTGGAAAATAGCCTGAACGGGTTGAATAAAGCCGGCGCCGGCGCTATTGAGATCTTCGGCATCGTATTCATCGTGATTCTTATCCTTGAATTGCTCGATGTGACCAACCTTGTGCGTGGCATCTGACTGAAAGTGTGATCCCGCGATTCACTCGACCGTTGTTGCTGCCATTGGCGATGCTGGTGGGAGGCTGCGCGGGCAACGTTTTGCAAGGCGAGGCCGATCTGCCTTTGTCGGTCGAGTGGCAGGAGACACCGTTTTTCCCACAGGAGGAATACCAGTGCGGGCCCGCCGCACTAGCGACCCTGCTAAGCTCTTCAGGCCGGAGCGTACGGCCCGAAGAACTGGTAGCCAGGGTCTATGTCCCTGGAAAGCGCGGCAGTTTCCAATCGGAATTGCTGGCCGCGACGCGCAGCTACGAACGCATGCCTTATGTGATCCCACCGGAAATTTCCGCGTTGCTGGCGGAGCTCGCCGATGGCCGGACCGTGCTGGTTTTTCAAAACCTCGGCGCCAGGCTTCTGCCGGTATGGCATTACGCAGTCGTGATCGGGTTTTCTTTGGAAAAAGACCGCATCGTTCTTCGTTCAGGGACAACGAAGCGGTTGGAGCAGTCCGCACGGCGGTTTCTCAAGACCTGGCAAAGGGGCGAATCCTGGGGGATGGTCGCTTTGGCCCCGGGCGAACTGCCGGCGACCGGCGATGAAAGCCGTTACTTGAAGGCGGTGGCTGCGGCCGAATCTTCCGGTCAACTCAACCTGGCAATTTCGTCATACCAGGCTGCGCTGGACCGGTGGCCCGATAATTCCACGGCGCTGTTTGGCCTCGGTAATTCATTTTTCAAAAGTGGTAACTTTAGCCAGGCTGAACAAAGCTACAGGAAATTGTTACAGACCAATCCGGATCACACGGCAACGCGAAATAACCTGGCACAAATGTTGGCCGATCAGGGTCGTTGCCGGGAAGCAAGACAGATCATTGATGAAGCCCTGTCGAGCTCAGATCCCGAACCCTGGCTGTCGGAAGCCTTGATCGCGACCAGCGAACAAATTTCCAGCTGCCGGTGACCAGTCCGAGTGAAACGTTTTCCCTTCCGGTATGTTGCAGCAACTTTTTTTGCGTACAGCAACAGTAAACGATAGAGATAAGGAATCTTTCTTGCTAGTAGTTAAGCAATGTCCTGTTTGCCAGGGTTCCGGTGATTAGTATACGGATCGTGGCGTGTACAAGATTTTTCGTTGCACCAACTGCACATTGCTTTACACGAGCCCGGTGCCGGATGCAGAAGAACTTGAAATTCTGTATCGAAACGAATGGTCCGTCCCCGCCGGCCAGACCTACAGTCACCTGAGCAAACCCACGCGAGCGTGGCGTCTCGGTCGGCGAGCACGAAAACTCAGGCGTCTCGTTTCCGGAGATAGCCTGCTTGAGATTGGCCGTGGCCCAGGAGACTTTCTGCGTGGCGCCAGGATGGCCGGCTTTACAAGCATTGCCGGCGTGGAGCCGGGCGACGGCGAGGCCGAATACGCACGCAGCCTGGGGTTTGAAGTTCATAACCAGATGTTCCTGGACGTGGAATTCACGGATGCGCGCTTCGATGTCATCGTTTCCCGCCAGGTCATCGAGCACGTCCTCGACCCGGTCAGGTTTCTCACTGCCGCAACGGCTTTGTAGCGACCGGGTGGCTGTATAATGCTGGAAACACCCTGCAGCAGTCATTTCAAGGCACGCCGCGCGGGCAAAAACTGGCGCTACCTGTGGCTCCCATGGCACCTGAACCTGTTTAATGAAAAAAGCTTTGCGGCTTTATTCAACAAATGCGGCCTGGAACCGGTGTCATTCCGCAGGCACCTCCGCAAGACCTATATCACCGCGATAGCTCGACTGGCGTCGGCCTGAGACCACATCTGTGAAATAGACGCAATCGAAGTCCGCGCTCGAAATCGGGCATTGTCGTTGCAGGCTGCTGCAATAAGTGTCAGATGCACTAAACTTGCGGTATGGGTCATGTGCGACATTTCATTCAAGAGCTGCGACGTCGCCGGGTGTTCACTATGGCGGCGATTTACATTGTGGCCGGCTGGGTCGCCGTGCAGGTTTCCAGCGAAGTATTTCCTGCGGTAAATGTCCCCGAGGCGGCTATTCGTTACGTGTGGCTTGGCGTTCTTCTTGGCCTGCCGCTGGCACTGATCTTTAGCTGGCATTACGACCTAACGACTCACGGGGTCGTACGAACGGCGGCTGCCCCAGGCGTTGTACACACCGATCTTTCCCTGCAGCGAATCGACATCGTGATTCTGACCGTACTTATCGCAACATCCGTCCTGGTCGTTTTTTACTTGAGCAATCGAATTATTGAAACACGGTCCATGCAGAAAAGTGCTGGCGATTCAAACAGCTCAATCGCCGTACTCCCATTGGAAAACCTGAGCGGAGACCCGGATCAGGAGTATTTCTCAGCCGGCATGCACGATGCCTTGATTACCAGCTTATCCAAGATCCAGTCGCTCACGGTCAGCTCGAGAACATCGACCCTGAGATTAAAAAAAGGATTGTCTATTCCAGGCATTGGCACAGCGCTGGGCGTCGACAACGTGATCGAAGGGTCGGTTACACGGGAGGGAAACAGGGTAAGAATTATCGTTAGGATCATTAGCACAGCAACCAGCGCCTATGTCTGGTCAGAGAGCTTTGAGCGCGAGCTAACCGGCATACTTTCACTACAAGGCGAGCTGGCCCGTGCCATTGCCAATGCAGTCGAAGTCCGACTGACGCCGGATGAGGAAAAAAGATTGGCGACAGTCCGCACAGTCAATCCAGTAAGCTATGACGACTACCTAAAAGGGATGTTTCAGCTGCACAAGGAGACGAGACGCGGATACCGGCGCGGTTTGGCCATACTGAGCAAAGCGGTCGAAAATAACCCCACGAGCGCTCTCGCGTATGCCGGCCTCGCATACGGCTATGCAAAACTTGGCCACAGCCCTTTCCCGGTCGATGGTGCATACACTCAGGCCAGGGATGCGGCGTTAAAGGCGCTGGAGCTTGACGACACGCTGGCCGAGGCGCACCTGGCCATCGGTATGTTCAATCTTTATTACGGATGGAACTGGCAAGACGCCGAAAACGCTTTCATTCGCGCATTGAAACTTAACCCCAGTCTGGCCGGCGCCCATTACCACTACGCCTGGTTGCTGGAACTGCTGGGCCGTACCGAAGAAGCGCTGGCTGCCGGTGAAAAAACCAGGGAACTGGGTCCGCTTTCGCCTTTTTATATCGGCTGGCTCGCTGCTCAATATAGACAAGCCGGCATATATGAAAAAGCAATTGAATACGCGAATATGACGCTTGAGCTCAGAGACAATTATGCGGTTGGCTTGCTGGTGTTGGGTAATACCTTTGCTGAAACCGGCGAATTTGACAAGGCAGTCGAGGCACACGAAAAACTGCGCGACAGTGACTTCTGGTCATGGGCGCCCGGTTACTCATACGCACTCGCCGGGCGAATCGAGGACGCGCAAAAAATTGCCGATGCCATGGAAAAAGAGCCGGGCAACGCCTTGCCATTGGCTTTGATCAATGCGGCTATAGGCAACGACGAGGAAATGTTCCACTGGCTGAATATCGCAAAAGAAAGCAAATTGCCCTGGTACCCATGGATGGTTGCATGGTATCCGGCAGCGCACTTATATTACGATGATCCACGAATGCAGAAACTGGCTACGGAACTCGGTCTGCAACTCCGAGCAAGGCTTTAATAATATGGCAATGTCCAGGAACCTGAATATCGCTGATCTGGAGCCGCCCACTTGAAAATCCTGTTCCGTTCATTGCTGCTTGTCCCGATGCTTCTCGTTGCCAACGCTGGGCAAGCGGCCGAGCCTCTGGACATCAGGGAATGGCTGGTGCCATGGGAAGGCACCGTACCGCGCGACCCTTTCGTCGATGATAAAGGCCGGGTCTGGTTTTGTGGCCAGCGGGGAAATTACATCGCCTACCTGGTTCCCGAGACCGGTGAGTTCAAGCGCTATGCAGTCGACACCGGAACCCATCCGCACAACCTGATCGTCGATCAGGATGGTTTCGTCTGGTATGCCGGCAACCGCAACGCACACATTGGCAGGCTCAATCCAGCCAACGGAGAGATAAAGAAATACCCGATGCCCGAAGCGACCGCCCGCGACCCGCATACGCTGGTGTTTGCCAGCGATGGCAACATCTGGTTCACGCTGCAGCAAAGTAACATGATCGGGCATCTGGATACCCAATCCGGGGAAGTCCGCCTGGTGGATGTCCCCACATCGCGGGCACGCCCGTATGGCATCAAGCTCGATGCAAAGGACCGGCCCTGGATCGTCCTGTTTGGAACCAGCAGGCTGGCGACCATCGATCCGGCGACCCTGGAGCTGACGGAGATACCATTGCCACGGTCAGACGCGCGTCCGCGGCGAATGGAGATTGGCCCAAACGGCGATGTCTGGTATGTCGATTATGCCGGTGGCTTTCTCGGCCGTTACTCTCCTGAAAGCCAGGAAATTAAAGAATGGGAATTGCCATCCGGCAAACAGTCACGCCCCTACGGCACGGCGCTGGATGACAATGGCAATATATGGATAGCGGAAACCGGTATCAGCCCGAATCGCCTGGTTGGCTTCGACCCGGAAAATGAAGAATTCTTCGCGGGGTTTGACATCCCCAGCGGCGCGGGAACCATACGCCACATGTACTTCCACCCGGAAAGCCGGGAAGTGTGGTTCGGCACCGACACCAACTACGTGGGTCGGCTTGCAGTGCCCTGAGCTGGCGGGCCACAAGGCGTGTTCGGTATGCAGGCTTTGGGTTCTAGCCGAAAAAACGCTTGATATCGAAGTACAAGGCGCCGGCCCAACCGCCCCAGACCCAGATAAACAGCGAAGCCCAGCCAAGAGCCCAGTGTTCTGCAAACATATTCCAGACTATGGCAAACCCGCCGACCACCCACATCGCACCCGCGGTACCCAACAGACTGCTTTTCAACACCTGTCTCAATTCATCATTCATCGAATCCATCTCCCTAATGAATGAGCCTGCCGTCTTTCCAGACTTTTCGAGCATACTGCTGCCGGTTGAGTATAGACAGGTTGACGGAAATCTACCTGTTGTCAGCAGGGCAGGAAACCATGCTGCCGGGGAAGTCGTTCGGAGTTGCCGCACTGTAAGCAACGACCCGTGCATTGATCGAGAATCTCAAGGTGTTGGTATCCGGGCCGCTGACGATGCCACGCACTGCAAATTGCGAGCCGGCCGGTTTGATCTCAATGCGCTTAGTGACGATATCAGCATCGGCAGTTACAAAACCACTGACTTCGACTATGTCACCCACCGCCATCCCAGCCAATACCTTCGCAAAACCATTCGAGTGGACTAGCCCGCGGCAGAACAATCCCAAGTCCGACAGGCACTTATACGGGGATCAGTTGGTCAAGGATCTCCCTGCTCCTCAGCTTCGTTATAACCACCGTGCGTTATGTTCGAAATGCAGCCAAGATCATCGAGGTCGATCAGCAGCCGCCTGGAGGATTGAATACGGTCAATTTCCGTCTCCGGTACGCCAAAAAATTCGCTGATTTTTCGTGCTTCCGTCCCTGGCGCAGAGTATCTGCGTTCCTTGCCGTGGAAACGGCGATAATTTATCCCGGACCAGCTCACGATACAGCCGGCAATCGTAATGATCATTAGTGCATACCAATCGAGCAGCCCCATCACGACATCGAACCCGCCGTAGTTAATCATGACTTCATAAAATCTGTCGAAACCCGCCAGCCACGCGCCCAGGGTAATCAGCGGGATCCAGAGGTAGATATAGACCCCCCACATCAACAAGGTCAGGAAGGTATCCCTGGCCCGGTTCCGCCGGTCTTTGGGCTTGATCGATACGATATAGGCGTCTGGTTTCATGATTTTCAGGGAGCCTTGCTGGCTCTGATACCGCGGTCCGGACTGGTCCAGGTTCCTCTTTTTTTGAGCCCGGACAACAATGCCTTTGGCACCGCCACGCAAGTCGCCATCGCCTGCAGAACCCAGTAAAGCAGCGGGTACCAGACCATCCAGTAATAATAGCGGCTGAGCCGTGGCTCGTAGCGGCTATCGATCGTCAGACTGACGGCGAATTGCACGAGGCAGGTGAAACCCAGCAGCACACCGGTCCAGCCGGGAATAATGCCCGGCGCTTGCAATGCGGCGGGCAGTTCGACAAATTTCCCCAGGCCCCATAACAAGAAACTCGTCAACATCGCGTATGCCCAGAAGGTGCTGACCACCAACTCGGTCGTCACCAGCCACATTCGGCGGCTATGCCAATGACGCAGCGATTTTTTATGTAGCATCAGGGCTTCGATACCGCCCTGCGCCCAGCGCAATCGTTGACGCCAGAGACCCAACAGTTTTTCCGGCATCAGAATCCAGCACAACGCATTGGGTTCGTAACGAATATCCCAGTGGCCGAGCTGCAACCGCCAACTGATGTCGATGTCCTCGGTTACCGTGTTCAGGTTCCAGAATCCAACCATTTGCAGCGCTTCCTTGCGAAATGCCGCCACGACACCGGAAACGGTAAAAATCCGGCCATAAATCCGTTGCGCACGCTTGATGAGACCGATAATCGAAGAAAACTCGCCAACCTGGATCTTGCCCAGCAGGGTCGTGCGATTTCTCACCCGCGGATTTCCGGTTACCGCCCCTACCCGCGGGCCATTGATGAAGTGACGCATAATCCACTTCGACGCGTATGGATCGAGAATGGCGTCGCCATCGAGACAAACCAGGTATTCATAACGCGATGCCATTGCTGCCATCCGCAGCCCCATTGCCTTGCCCTGGTTCACATTGAAATGAATGACCCTGAGCTGGTCGTGCCTGGTTGCCAGCTTGTCGAGTATCTGACCCGTATCGTCATCGCTGGCGTCATTGATCGCGATGATTTCGAAAACCGGGTATTGCTGCAAGACCACCGATTCGATCGTGTCGATCACGCTTTCCGATTCGTTGTGACAGGGGATGAGAAAGGAAATTCCGGGATAGTCCGGCAGTTCCGGTGGATCGGTCGGTGCGCGACGGTCCACCCGCTCACGATGGTAGTAATAAAAAAGCGCGCCGAGAATCCACATGTATGCCATCAACAGCGGGTAGTAAAAAGTGAAACTGAATAAGGCATCCATAGGATTTACCTCCGGCTAAACGGATAGTCCGCCAGTGAAATGCCCTGCCGAAGCTGCTCCAGAGCCGGTCTGTTGGCGATGAAATCATCGGGATAATAGGCGAGATGTTTCACTCCCGCCGCCTGCAGCCTGCGCATTTGCCGTATAAGGACCGTTGCCGGAATTTCGGTTCCAGTGCGCCAGTCGATCGCCTGCAGCTCAAAAATTGTGCGCTCCAGTCCGCCATCGCGCTGTGCCACCGCTTTTGCCAGACGGTCGAGGTAGAGATCCGGGTCATCGCTGTTTTCCAGGTATGGCATCGCCATCAACGCCACATAGTCGTAACTTTCAAGAAACAGATCCATGGATTGCGCCAGCCACGTTTCGCTCGAATCGTCAAGGGCTGCAGGAGCGAACAGGTTGCGGGCTGTCCTTAGCTCCGGCTTCTGTTGCCGCAAAATCCAGATCAGGTCGTTGCCAAGATCGATCAGCGTCCGGGTTTTGAACCTCGACCACCTTTTGCCGAGCTCCGGATCGTCGTGCGCCAGCGAGATTTCAAAGTCATCGCCGAATTCACGACGGTAACTGTCCATTGCGGCAGCACTGGCGTCCTCGTGTTCGTTCAAACGGCCATCATCGTGAAACAAAATACCATCGAAATCTGCGTAGGTCGCAAGATCCTGGTAAATCTCGCGGATCACACGCCGGGCCTCGGGGTGAAACGGAGACAGCCTGGGCTCGCTATCCGGATCTGGCTTTACACCTGCCGCCGAGTGTTCGAGAACCTGCCAGGCGGGGTCGAATTTCTCGCCGTGGAACGCCAGTAGCGGCATCCATGCGAAGACTCGCACATCTGAACGAGTCTTGAGTTGCCAGGCAACGCGACTGAACAAGTCAGCCCGAACCGGCAGGTGCCGATTTGGAAAATACAAGGCGTCAGCAGCGCCATCGGCATCGGGGTCCGCAAAAGCCTGTAGAAAAACGTGGCTGATCTGCAGTTCCTTGATCCGCTCGATCAATGCATCGAGATTAGACTCCTGCTGCACCGGGTCATCGTCATAGACATAATCAAGATCGACCTGCGCAGCCCTGAGGACCGATTTATCCTGGAGCAGCAGTTCAGCGGAGAACTCATAGATACCCGGATTTTCGCGGATTAAAATGCGTCGAATACTGGCAAGATCGGACAGCGTATTCATCCCGGTATCGAGAGTGAGCGAGACAGGCATGCCATGGCTGGCGGCCAGATCCAGGCTCGACGACGTGTATTTTCCGTACGGCCAGCTCATGATTCGCGGGGCTGAGCCGACAGCAGTACGAATTGCATCGACACTGCGCCCAAGGTCGGCGGCGATCCGGGCATGAAAGTCTTCATATGATTCATAGCGGCCATCGCGATAAGCCCGGTTAACCGCTGCCGGCATCGAGTTGGCCTGCGGGTTGGCAACAATGCCCAGGTGCAGGTTGGCGCTGTGCGAAGCGATTTCGACCAGCCCGGATTCCCGCATCTCCCGAGCCTCGGCCCAGTCGATAAAATCATCGTTGCCAAGTTGCCGCTCTCCGTAATCGACAGCCTGCCCGGGTGGCATTTCGATCCAGTCGCTAACAACGCTGACCACCGCGGGATAATTGAAAATTTTCAGCAGCGGAAATACATCGGTATAGACGCTCTTCAAACCATCGTCGAAAGTCAGCAGCACCGCCTTTTCCGGCAACCTTCGTTCGTGGTGAGCGGCAGCGATGAGGTCGTCGATGCTGACCGGCGTGTAGCCATGATGATGCAGCCATGCGAAGTGCGCAGCCAGGTTTTGTGTCGAGACTGCAAGTGGGTCAGGATCGTAGTCAGCCATGACGTCGCTGCGAACATCGTGATAGGCAATGGCGAAAAAGCTTTGCTCGGCATGCACGGACCAGGCTGCCAGCGACAGGATGATTATCATGCTGCTCGATGCGGCGCGAAGCATCAGAACGATCCTCCGATAGCCAGCGTGAAAAATGTTGCGTACTCCCGTTCGCCATCATAGACATTGCGAGTGCGTTGCACTCCGAATTGCAGGCTCAGGCCTGCATGGACCTCGAGGTTGGCCAGATAATGGAGAGAGCCGATCGGTCCGGTGCCAAAAGAGTCTTGTTGGTGGTAGCCGAAGCCGATGTTGAACTGCTGGGTGAACGCGAATTCATAACGCCGATAAGTGCGCCATTCATTAATCGCGGTGACCAGGACCGAGCTGTTGCGACGCGGATTGAAATAGACAACATTTTGCGCGCTACCCTTTGCCGCGAAAACCTCCGCATTCAGGTCAAGTTTGTAAACAGGCCTGGTAACCACGCGCTGGCTCAGCTGCCCCAACCAGCTTTGCCGCTTGTTGCCGTCGCTGAGCTTTTGTTGCTCAGCGGATATTGAAAATTGTCGCGACTCGCTCGCACGATATCCAAGCTGCAGACCAATCCGGTCTGCGTTCACGCCAACCCGGTGACCGCGCAACGGCACTATGCCGCTTTGTGTCTCCCACAAGGCGGCCAGAGACCATGAATCACTGGCGACCCACTCCAGGCTGCCGCTGACACCCAACTCGCCGCCGCCGCCGCCTCGATCGGTGTTTAGCTCCAGATTGCCCAGCCAGTCAGCGCCTCGATACTCGAGGCCCGCGCCTATACGGCGGCGCGTCGAATCGCCCTCAGGGAAATCGGCGAAGGCGTCGGTAGTATGGATAAAGGGCCGCCAGCGGTAGGCAACCGGCTTGACAAAGAAATAGCCGTCTACGCGGTATTGCCGGCTGCCGAACTGGACGCCGGAACTATCGCCATAGCTTGCATCGATGTTGTATTTATACTCGTTGTGACGCTCCCACCTCTGCCGGAGTCGCATCACGTCCTGCCTGCGGGCCGTGTCGACGACGAGCTTGCCGATTTTGTTGTCTGCAAGCTCGTATCGGCGCCGATCCAGCAAGGCATGCGCGTAACCGACATCCGCCGCGGTCAATTCCGGCTCCACGGACAACACCTGCCGATACTCGAACAGGGCACGGTCGGTCCAGCCGCGTCGGCGATAAACAGTAGCCAGTTCGTGCCGCAAGTCCGTGTTATGCGGCGCCTTTGACAACAGGCCTTCGAAACGAGCCTGGGATTGGGGCAATTGATCGGCGAAAGCGAGCGACAGACCGGCCGTGATCTCAGCCTGCATGCGTCGCGGATTGCTCTTGAAAACACGTGAACCGGGTACCTGCCGCCACACCGGCTGGCTTTGCCGCAGTTTTTCAGCGAGATCCATTGCCTGCCGATGCTGTTCCAGGTCGACATAGACATAGAACAAATCATGGTTCAGTGCGAAGCTGTCCGGCTCCTGCTGCAGAGCCCTCAGCAACAATTCCTGCGCTTTTTCCGGTTGCCTGAGGTACAAGTACGCGCCAGCCGCGGCAGCCAGAACGTATGGCGGAGTTTCGTCGGCCCCGGCAACAAGTTGTTCAAACTCGGACACTGCTTCGCTCATTCGCTGCCGGGATTGTAGCGCCGCAATGCGATCGAAACGGGTGGTTTGCTGCACGGAAACGTTGCGGGCGAACTTGCGCCGGGTTCCCGCAAGCTGGTTCAGCACCTTGTCTAACGGGTATCCGGCCTGCGATTTGCCGGTTGCCGTCTGATTTGCCCAGCGTATCTGCACAGCTCCCCAGTCTGTGTGGAGTTGCCCGAGTTCATCCTCGGTGAGGATGCCGGGATGGGCGTATGCGATTTCCAGGGCCTGCACCGGCAAGAGAAGACGCTGCATTGCCAGAATCTTGCCGCGTAGTGCACTGCGATGATCCGGCTCATTCGCCAGGATTTCGTCATAGGCGACAATCGCCTGGACGAAGTCACCGCTACCGCGAAAGACATAGGCCTTGGCCAACAACACGCGTGACCGGTTCCGGTCGTCGACCACGACAGAACCGAGTACCCGCAAAGCTTGTTTGCGCTGGCCCAGGTCCGCATAGGTCATTGCCAGGCCGAGGTGGCTTTCCAGGCTGCCGGGTGCGCGGGAAATCGCGAGTTCGTACCAGCCGATGGCCTGTTCGAAATCGCCGATGTTGCGCAACGACTTGGCCAGTGTTTCCACAACTTCCACCGGGGCGGTCTCGGCGTCCAGCCGCTCGGCCAACTGCATAAGCTTCGAATCCCGCTCGGCCCAACCGAGGACGATCAACAGATCATGAAAGGCATCGGTATTGCCGGGATCGCGCTCAAGCAACCGCTCGAGTATGTCGATGGCCACGGCGTAATCCCCGGAGCGTGCACTTTGGACCGCCTGGCTCCGCAGCTGCTCGTGCGATTCAGCAGGTCGCGCATTCTGGGTGCGATCCTGCGGCAGCACAGTGGCGCCGTCCACGGAATTTGCGCTGACACCAAGCGCCGGGAGTATACACAACACCGATGGCAGAAAAACGGCTGCCTTTAGAAAAGCTATCAACTTCATAGGCTAAACCGATGCTCCCGTGGACCCCGTTTCGACCGGTGCTGGCTATCCTTGGTCATGAATCAAGGCCCTGTTATCGTGGCTAAAAATCGCCCGTCACCGGGTTCCGGGCTCCAGGTTACAATTCGACCAAAATGCAAAATCGCCAAATTAAGTTAAATACTAGCGGGACACCCTGTAGCGGGCCGCGACAGGCCTCTCATTTCCGGGTATTCGAGTGCGCAATATCAAGGAGTTATTCGGTATTGAACGGCAGTCGGCCAGGCGCTTCCGTCCTGTATTATGTTAAATTCCATTCGCTGAACGATTAAAAAAGGCCGGGGGAAAAGCCCGTCCTGCAGTGTAAATGGCGCGGTTCAGGCAGGGACAAGTAATAACCGGCCACGTACAATTAATCGCTTATCATCTGCATTCGCCCGGTGATTGCCGACATCAGAACCGAACTATATTTTCCAGGCTGGATCAATGACTGTTAAACAAAGACTGCATCATCTATACAAGGAACTTACCCATGGCGCCGCTGGTTCGCAATCGGCGCTGACAAGGAATTTTGACAACGTTGCCGCCATGGAAAATGCGCGAGCGATGCAGGCGCAACACTATGCCGACCTCAATTACCCGAACAAAAAACAGTTTCTGGCATTCCCCTCCTACACTTGTATGGTTGATTTTGCCGAGCAACGAGGATGCAGGAAAGTACTGGAAATCGGCGCAGGCTTGTCCACCGCCGTATGGGCGAGTTTCGCAAAGAGATCCGGCGCAGAGGTGTGCACCGTCGACGCGAGCTTTGCGCGGATGCGATCGTATTTCAAGGATACCCGCCATGAAGAGGCTGTTTCCAGCCACGTAAAGCTTGTCGAAGGCACGACGATACATTGCGACGACCTCGTTGATTTCTATGCAGACGAACCAAAACAAGCGTACGGCGGCATCGATGTTGAATCTCTGACCCATCACCTTCACTTGTTTCAAAATCAGAATTGTTCGATCAAACGCTGGCACAAGGTCAACAAGATCGCCGGTCGCTGGGATTGGTCCGCACGCGATCTGATGACGACAGAATCCTCGCTGTCGCTGCCGCGCCGGTTGCTCGACTTGTTTTCCTCGGGCAAAAATTTCGATAACGAGATCACGTTCTTGCAGGACATGGATTCTCAAGATAAAGGCAGCGTCATCGACAAGTTAATCGCCAATGGCGCCAATTGGGATTTCATTTTTTTCGACTCGGGTGAATTGGCATCGATGATCGAGTGGCCAATGCTGAAAGACAATATTGCCATCGGCGGCTACGCAGCCTTCCACGATATTTACTTTCCCAAGTCCCTCAAGAATATTGTTCCCTGTGCAGCGATACTGGCGGACCCGGATTGGGAAATGGCGTTTTGCGACGACAGCACCAAGCAGGGTTTGCTGATCGCGCAGCGGCTACGCTGAGGCTGCCTTGAAAAACTGGCCACTCGAAAACAAGGTTGCCGCCTGCGCCCTTTCCCTGGGAATGGCGATCGCTCCGTTTGCCACTTCCTTTGCCGACCTTGAGAATTTTTGTGAACGCCATGGCGGTACAGTGCGAGGAGAGATTGTTGAGCAAGCCGGCGCAACCAATGTGTTCAATATCTATACTGAAGCGGGCGCCGGGTTTGCCGATCATGTTGAGGCTCAAAACGCAGCAAGATGATTTCAAGTTTGGCTTGCTTCGCGAGACTTGCGGCTCGCTCAACCACCGTCAGGGTTGATCGGCCGGAGAAACTCACCAATAGTTTTGTGAGACTCCAATGGGTGCCTTAGTCGCCGTTGAAGGTCTATTTCGTAGCGGTTCCGCCGCCCAATCTTCTTGATTATCAAGACACCGGCCTCGGCCAGTCTGGTCAATATTCTTGGTACCGCACGCTCGGTTATACCTACTCGAATGGCTATTTCTCGCGTCGTTGGTTGGGGCATTTGTGTAAGGCAAACAAGCATATGCGCGTTGTTGCTGAAAAAAGACCAATTGCCGTGGCTGTTGCTGGCGTTATCCGTGTTCCCCGTGGCGCGAGCATGTCTTACGACATATAGTACGCGACACAAAAATTGTATATCATGGCATCGTACCTGCGCACAAAACTCGATGTCATACGGAGGCAACGCGGATGCAGCAGTTCGGACACATCCTTTTTATTTTGGGAATCCTTATCGCGTTTGGAACGGGCATGGACATTCATCACCCATGGCTGCCAATCAGTCTGGCATTGTTTGGTATTTTCGTCGGTGGAGCCTTGCTGGTTGTCGCGCTGCGGTCGCTTTTCCGGTACCGCTTTGGCCACCCTATGGAAATCGCGGGAATAAAGTACGGGAAGCTCTGATCTATTCATGAACTCGTATCTTGCGCCCTGATAATATTCCACCTGATAGCCTAAAAAATTGTTCGTTAATTCATTGACCTGGCACCCGAGGCAGAGCCAGTTCGCGGAGTTCTAAAGGAAATCAAAATGAAAGTATCCGTCATGCCCACTCGTAAAATTCGTGCTGTCAGGCGCTCGCGGCCGATTGTTCTGCTCCTGACGGGCCTTGCGTGTGCGCTGCTTCCCGGCAGCGTGTTGGCGGCAGGTACTGCTGGCACCCTGAAGCTGGTGGAGAACTGGGTCGGAATCTCCGCGCTGATATTGTTTGCGGTTGCGTATGTCTTCGTTGTGATAGAGGAATTCACGCAGCTGAAGAAGTCCAAACCGGTATTGCTCGCCGCCGGATTTATCTGGGCGCTGGTCGGTTATGAGTATGCGAGTCACGGCCTGGTTCACGCGGCTGAAACTGCCGTGAGGGTCTTCCTGATTGAATTTACGGAATTGTTCTTGTTTCTGCTGGTCGCGATGACGTACGTCAACGCGATGAGCGAGCGAAACATATTTGAGTCTCTGCGAGCCTGGCTGATCAATCAAGGGTACGGGTACCGGCGCTTGTTCTGGACCACAGGACTTATCACTTTCTTTCTGTCGCCAATAATTGATAATTTGACGGCCGCCCTGGTGATGTGTGCCGTCGCCCTCGCCGTCGGCAAAGATAATCGACGTTTTGCCGCACTGAGTTGTATCAATATCGTGGTAGCTGCCAATGCCGGGGGAGCGTTTAGCCCGTTCGGTGATATTACGACGTTGATGGTATGGCAAAGCGGGCTGGTCGAATTCCAGGCCTTTTTTGCACTCGCCATACCCTCCGTGGTGAACTACCTTGTGCCAGCGACGATCATGTCTTTCGCCGTTTCGCACGAAGTACCAAAAATCGATGATTCCGATGCTGTCGAGATGAAGCGCGGTGCAAAAACCATCATATTCTTGTTCGCTTGTACGATAGTAACCGCAGTGTCTTTCCATAATTTCCTGCACCTGCCGCCATTCCTCGGCATGATGTTGGGTCTCGGTTATCTAAAAATGTTCGGCTACTACCTGCAAAGAACGCATGTTAGGGCAACGGCCGATCAAGCCGGCTATGGCGTTATAGGCGATATTCAGCCATTCGATAGCTATCGGGAACTCGCCCGGGCGGAGTGGGATACGCTGATGTTTTTCTTTGGCGTTATCATGTGCGTCGGCGGTCTGGGTTTTATCGGCTATCTCGATCTGGTGTCGCAGTTTATGTACCTGGAACTCGGCCCGACCACGGCGAACATTTTGGTCGGCTTCTTCTCAGCGATCATCGACAATATACCGGTCATGGTTGCAGTCCTGCAGATGAACCCAATAATGGATCTCAACCAGTGGCTCCTGGTCACTCTGACCGCCGGTGTCGGTGGCAGCATGTTATCGATTGGATCTGCCGCCGGCGTCGCGCTAATGGGACAGGCTCGTGGCATCTATACTTTCTTTGGCCACCTCAAGTGGGCGCCCGCCATTTTGCTCGGTTACGCGCTCAGTGTTTGGGTGCATTTGCTGGTCAACACTCGCTTCGTTGGCGTTGCGGTGAATTAGAGCCTGGGTGAACTGACCCAATAGCCAATAAAGAATCAGCGAATCGGGGTAATGGGCGGTCGCACTCCGGGACAATGGCGTTAATACATGTGCCCTCGAGAAATCGGACTGCTATGATTACGCATCCTCCAGATACGGAAAACTCGGCGAATGGCAGAAAATTCCCTGGTTCGGTTCTACCATGAATTAAGACGCCGCAAGGTGATTCGCGTAGCGATCGTTTACGCGTTCGTCGCGTGGCTGCTGATCGAAGTCGCTTCCGTCGTTTTCCCGGGACTCCTGTTGCCCGACTGGACCGTTCGACTCGTCATCGCGCTCGCAATCATCGGCTTTCCGATCGCCCTGGTAATGGCCTGGGCCATCGAACTAACGCCCGACGGCATCAAAGGCGATTCAGGAGTCTCCGAACAGGCCGCTGAAGTGATTGCCACGAAATCCACAGCAGAAAGTGAAGACGACCAGCGTCGTTCGATCGCCGTGCTGCCATTCCTGAACCTCAGCAACGATCCGGAAAACGAGTATTTCAGTGACGGGATGGCCGAGGAATTGCTCAATCTTTTGTGCAAGCTGCCACAGCTCACGGTTGCCTCGAGAACGTCTTCATTTTGCTTTAAAGGGAAGGACGTCGACCTCAGTACGGTTGCGGAAAAGCTCGGCGTGGATGTGATCCTCGAAGGCAGTGTCCGGCGCTCCGGCGATCGGGTCAGGATCACTGGCCAACTCATCGACGGAAAATCCGACAGACACCTCTGGTCGGAAACCTATGATCGCGAACTGAAGGACATTTTCGCCGTCCAGGATGAGATTGCGCACCATATCGTGGAAGCGCTGGAAATCAAGTTGACGCCGACTCAGCAACGCTCGATTCAAAAGAAGGCCACGACGGGCAACATGGATGCATACGATTTCTATCTTCGCGGCCGTTATTTCTTTGAACGCAAAGAACTCGACTACGCACAACAGATGTTCGAGAAGGCCATCGAGCAGGACCCTGAGTTTGCACTTGCCTGGGCTGGAGCTGCGGAATGCCACGCCTGGAACTGTATGTGGTTTAAAAAAACGCCGGAAAGTCTACAAGCAGCAAAGGAATGCAGTCTTAAAGCACTGCAACTCGCACCGGACCTGGCCGAAGCACATGCGTGCCGCGGTTTGGCTTTGTCGACGAACGGCAAATATACTGAAGCCGAGGTTGAGTACCAGTCCGCAATTAAACTCGATCCACGGCTGTTCGAAGGCTATTATTACGCTGGCAGGGCCTATTTCGCACAAGGGAAATTCCGCGAAGCGGCCGACATGTTTGCAAAAGCAGGAGCCGTTCGCCCTGACGACGTTGCAGCTGCAACATTACGAAGTACATCGCTGCGAACGGTAGGGACAGAAGAAGAAAAACAGGACGCGGCCGAGCATTCTGTAGAGGTTGCCGAGCAATATCTGGTGTTGAATCCCGACGATGCAATCGCCATGTCTCGTGGCGCCAATGGTTTGATTTATAGCGGTAACATCGACAAAGGTATCGAATGGGCCGAACGCGCGTATGCGATCAACCCGAGCGCCTGCGGATACAATACAGCCTGCTCGCTCATATTGGCAGGAAAGACAGAGCGCGCTCTGAATCTCCTTGAAGAACACACACGAAAAAGCAACGTCCATATCGATTGGCTAGAGCAGGACAGCGACTGGGACACTGTCCGGGATCATCCGCGATTCAAGGCAATTCTGAAAAGTCTGTCCTGAGCAAACTTGACGACCAGTCTGTTTGTCGACTCGACAGATCCAAATGACAACACGC
>JACZVC010000027.1 GCA_022572885.1 Pseudomonadota bacterium
GTAACAGCGTGTCGCCAAGCGCAGCCTGAACCGCCGGGTCGGTAAAGGTGTATTCCTCCATTTCGATACAGGAAACGCACCAATCGGCATAAAAATCGAGGAGCGCGGGTTTTTGTTCCGCTGCCGCTGTCGCCAGGGCTTGTTCCAGGTCAGCCAGGCTTTTAATGTGCTGGAAGGAAACATGTTTTAGCTGATGTCCGGTGATCGACCGGACGGGCCGCAAGGGATTCGAACCGCCGGCGATCGCACCGGCGATCGCCAGCAACCCGTAAATCAGTGCGCCCAGCGCTACGGCCTGGCGCAGGCGACGCAACGGGCCCGCACCGGTGTCGTTTTTCCATGGCGCGCCCAGGTAATACGCGCCGACCAATGCCGTGGCGCCCCATAGGGCGAGCGTTGCCGGACCGGGAATTATCCGTCCGACCATCCACACCGCGACCCCCAGCATCATCACGCCGAACATGGCTTTAACGGTGACCATCCATGGCCCGGCCTTGGGCAGCAATTTGCCGGCCGACGCACCGACCAGCAGCAGCGGTGTACCCATCCCCATGCTCAGCGAAAACAGCGCCAGACCGCCGCGGGTAACGTCACCGGCCTGGCCGATCACGGTCAAGGCAGCGACCAGCGGCGGCGCGACGCAGGCGGCAACGATCAACGCAGACAGCGCCCCCATGATTGCCGTGCCCAGAAATGTGCCTCTTTTCTGCTTGCCCGCGGCATCGCTGGCCCGCGACTGCAGCGCGCTCGGCATCTGGATGTCGTAAAAGCCGAACATGGACAGCGCCATCGCCACAAACAGCGCCGCAAACAGGCCGATGATCCACGGCTGTTGGAATACTGCCTGTGCTTGTTGTCCCACGCTGGCGAATGCAGCGCCGGCGATGGTATAGGTCAGCGCCATGCCCAGCACATAGGTTAGTGACAGGCTGAAAGCACGTGAGGTCGTTACGTCTTTGCCCTGGCTGGCGATGATGCCGGACAAAATGGGTACCATCGGCAAAACGCAGGGGGTAAAAGCCAGCAACAAGCCAAAGCCAAAAAATGTCGCGATAAATACCAGCGGGCTGGAATTTTTTACCAGGTCGGAAAGTTTATCGGTTTCCGATCGTTTGGGCGGCGGCCTGACTGAATCGATGCTGGTTTCCGGCAGATCGAGCGCTGCTGTTCTGGTTCCCGGCGGATAACAAATTGCGCCCTCCGCGCATCCCTGGTAACCGAGGCTGAGACTGACGGCCCCGGCCTCGGGTCCGGCCCGCGACAGTGGAATCCGGATCTCTACCTGCTCGTAATAGACAGTCATTTCGCCAAAATTGCGATCGGTTTTCGTGACGCCCGCCGGCAGCTCCAAGGGCCCCGGCTGGGCGACCCGGCTGTCGGTGGCGGCGGTAAATTTCTCTGCATAAAGGTAATAGCCATCCGCGATCAGCCAGCGGGCGACGACGGTATAAGCGTCTTCCATCCAGGTCTCGAGCTGGAACGCCTCTTCCTCGGGCAGGAAATCCTGATTGCCCGCATTACCCGGGCCAGCGAGCAGAGCCAGCAATTTGTTTTCCGCTACGACCGGCGTGTCCGCCAGCTGGATGGTTGTCGTCCAGGTCAACGGCACATAGCAAAAACCAAAATCTGCGCAGCCTTGCAGTTTCATTTCCAGTTCAAAAAATCCGCCCCCGGCGTCTCGCCGGTAAGGGATGCTGATCGTGAATTTCTCGCGAAAAATTTCCTGGCGGCCAAAAAACTCGTCTTCATGCATTTTGCCGGGCGGATAGAAAGGCTCGCCGAGGCTGATACCGGGTGTTCGACTGGCAAAGGAAAATCGCTTTTTGTAAAGATAGAACTCGGGCATGACCGACCAGTGAATCAATACCTGGTCCGCTTGTGCTTCCACTTCATACTGGAAGACTTCGTCCGGTGGCGGCGGCACGAAATCGCCGGATGCCTGAACGGCCAGCGGCGCCAGCAACAAAATCAGCAGGGCGTATTTGATTTTTTCAATCATTGTTCGGGATACTCTCTTGTTCCGCCAATCCAGGGGTTTCGTCCAGGCTTTTATCGATCCAGCGTAAATAGTCCTTGGCGCCCTGGACTACCGGCAAAGCGATTATTTCCGGAACATCATAGGGGTGGTTTTCCGAAATTGCGTCGCTTAGTGCAAGAAACCGGTCGCGCCGCGTTTTTATCACCAGCAAGGCTTCCTGGTCGTGCTGAATGTGTCCGTGCCACCAATAACTGGATTCGATTCCCGGGACGCAATTGACGCAAGCCGCCAGGCGTTTTGCCAACAGGATTTCAGTCAATTTCCTGGCGGCATCGGGGGGGCAGGTGCAAAAAACCACCAGGTATTCGGATTCCATGCTGGTTCCAAGGTTAAACGGGCGGCAAAGGATACCCGCCCAACCCGGTCATGTCACTGGCTCAAGACCGTTAGGCCTTGAAAAACCTGAACTCGCCGCTATTATTAGCACTCCTCCGAGGTGAGTGCTAATTGCTCGCCCGGGCAACAATCGCTGCTTGTTAGCAGTTTTTTAATTAAATCAATCAGTTAGGGAGATCTTAACGATGAATATTCGTCCCCTGCACGATCGGGTGATCATCAAGCGGATGGAAGAAGAGCGGACTTCAGCCGGCGGTATCGTGATACCGGACAGCGCGGCCGAGAAGCCGATCAAGGGTGAAGTGGTAGCGGTAGGCAACGGCAAGATTCTGGAGAGCGGCGATGTTCGCCCCCTGGACCTGAAAGTTGGCGACAAAGTGCTGTTTGGCAAGTACAGCGGCACCGAAGTCACTGTTGATGGCGACGAGTTGCTGGTCATGCGTGAAGAAGACGTGATGGCGGTTCTCGAAGGCTAACGCTGATCCGATCATTTTAAACAATATTTTTTAAAGAGGAATAATTCAATGCCAGCCAAAGAAGTTAAATTCGGTGACGACGCACGTCGCCTGATGTTTCGTGGCGTCAATATCCTGGCTGATGCGGTCAGTTTGACCCTGGGTCCGCGTGGCCGCAATGCGATGCTCGACAAGAGCTTCGGTGCGCCCACCGTGACCAAGGACGGGGTATCCGTCGCCAAGGAAATTGAGCTCAAGGACAAGTTTGAAAACATGGGCGCGCAGATGGTCAAGGAAGTAGCGTCGCAGACCTCGGACGAGGCAGGCGACGGCACCACGACCGCGACGGTACTGACCCAGGCGATTCTTCGTGAAGGCCTGAAGTCGGTGGCCGCCGGCATGAACCCGATGGACCTGAAGCGTGGTATCGAGAAAGCGACCATCGCCATCGTGGAACAGCTCAAGAAACAATCGCAGCCCTGTGAAGATCGCAAGGCGATCGCGCAGGTTGGCACGATTTCCGCGAATGCCGATACCAGTATTGGTGAAATCATTGCCGAGGCGATGGAGACCGTTGGCAAGGAAGGCGTGATCACGGTTGAGGAAGGAACGACCCTGGAAAATGAGCTGGACGTTGTCGAAGGTATGCAGTTCGACCGCGGTTATTTGTCGCCGTATTTCATCAACGACCAGCAGAGCCAGACCGCCGAACTGGAAAACCCGTATATTCTTCTGCATGACAAGAAAATCTCGAATATTCGCGACATGCTGCCGTTGCTCGAGGGTGTTGCCAAGGCCGGCCGCCCGTTGCTGATCGTCTCGGAAGACGTAGAAGGCGAAGCGCTGGCGACCCTGGTGGTCAACAATATTCGCGGTATCGTGAAAGTTGCCGCGGTAAAAGCGCCGGGGTTTGGCGATCGTCGCAAGGCGATGCTGCAGGATCTGGCGATTCTCAGTGGCGGCCAGGTGGTATCCGAAGAGATCGGCCTGAGCCTGGAAAAGACCAGCCTGGAAGACCTGGGCGAGGCCAAGAAGGTGGTCGTCAGCAAGGAAAACACCATCATCATCGATGGGGCCGGCAAGACGGACGACATCAAGGCACGGGTCGAGACCATCCGTTCGCAGATCGAAGAGTCGACTTCCGATTACGATAGCGAAAAGCTTCAGGAACGGGTCGCCAAGCTGTCCGGCGGCGTTGCCGTGATCAAGGTCGGCGCTGCCACCGAGATCGAGATGAAGGAAAAGAAAGCGCGGGTAGAGGATGCTCTGCATTCGACTCGCGCCGCGGTGGAGGAAGGCGTGGTAGCTGGTGGTGGCGTAGCCTTTCTGCGTGCGGTCTCCGCAATCGGCAAACTCAAGGGCGACAATCCCGATCAGGACATGGGCATCAGTATTATGCGCCGCGCGGTGGAGGAACCCCTGCGCCAGATCGTTACCAATGCCGGTGAGGAAGCATCGGTGGTGTTGCAGAAAGTAGCCGATGGCAAGGGCGATTTCGGTTACAACGCGGCCAACGGCGAGTATGGCAGCATGATCGAGATGGGTATTCTCGATCCAACCAAGGTTACCCGTCTGGCGTTGCAAAACGCCGCGTCGGTTTCCAGCCTGCTGCTGACCATGGAAGTGATGGTCGCGGAAGCGCCGGCCGATGATAAGTCGGCGATGCCTGGCGGCATGCCCGATATGGGTGGCATGGGCGGCATGATGTAAGACGCCCGAACACCAACATGTCGTGTAAAGCCCCGCTTCGGCGGGGCTTTTTTTTGCGCGTTGCCAAACCAGGCGCCAGCTGTCAGATTGTTGCGCATGGACTGGAATCAAGCGGAACTGGCGAAGCTGCCGTCGATCCTGCGCGGGAAAACCGAATCGCGGCTGCATGAAATCCTGGCGGCCGAGCCAGGGCTTGAACCCTTGTTGTCCGCTGACCCGGATCGGCGGGCGCAGCTGCTCCGGGTCGCCAGCCTGAGCCCCTTTGCCGCGCGGATCATGGCGAGCCGTCCTCAACTGTTGCGCGCGCTGATTGAGCCCGCCAGCGGACAAGCGGATTCACCATCCCGCCACCTGCACGAATACCTCACCCGCTATCCGGCGGACCCGATGCTGGCGCTGCGCTTGTGGCGGCAGGAAATGATCCTCGGTGTAATCTGGCGTGACCTGAACGGACTGAGCGACCTTTCCCGGACGCTCGAGGAACTCAGTAACTGTGCAGACCTCGCATTGCAAGCGGCCAGCCGAATTGCAACCCGGGAACTTGGCGAAGGCTATGGTTTGCCGACAAACGGCGAAGGCCGTTTGCAGGAACTGGTCATACTGGCGATGGGAAAGCTCGGTGGCGGGGAGCTGAATCTGTCATCGGATATCGACCTGATATTCCTATACCCGGCCGCCGGCGCCACCGACGGTCCGCGGCAACTGGACAACCAGCAATATTTCCAGCGGCTGGGTCAGCGGATCATATACCTGCTCGATGAGGTGACCGAGCAGGGCAGGGTTTACCGGGTGGATATGCGGCTCAGGCCGTTCGGCGATGCCGGGCCATTGGTGCTCAGTTTCAACGCATTGGAGCTTTATCTGCAGGAGAGCGGGCGGGACTGGGAACGCTACGCCTATGTCAAGGCGCGCGCGGTGACCGCTGCGGCGCTTTCCGAAGACCTGTTCAAAAATGTCCTGCGACCGTTTGTCTATCGCCGTTATCTCGATTACGGAGTTTTTGAAGCGCTGCGCGATATGCGTGAGATGATCGCCCGGGAAGTAAAGCGGCGGGATCTGCGGGAAAATATCAAGCTCGGCCCTGGCGGTATCCGGGAAATCGAGTTCATCGCACAATGTTTGCAACTGATCCGGGGCGGCAGCCAACCGGCTTTGCGTCGCCGCTCATTGATAGAAATTCTTTCGGTCCTTGAGGAACATCGTTTCCTGCCGACAGAGGCTGCCACTGAACTGGCGGAGGCTTACGAGTTTCTGCGCAATCTTGAGAACCGGATTCAAGCCGCGGAGGACCGGCAGACTCACGACTTGCCGAGCGGCAGCCTGGCACAAGCGATGCTGGCCAGTGCGATGAACCTGCCGGACTGGGAGCAGCTGGTCGAGACGCTGCGCCGGCATACCCGCAAGGTTAGCCACTGGTTCGACAAGCTTATCCCTCAGCCGGCTACCGATGACGACCAGGAAGCACGGCAGGCATTTGCCGGAATCTGGGATGGCAGCGGGTCGGCGGCAGACGCGAAAAAGTTGTTGCAGCGGATGAAATGCGCCGAGCCCGGGAAGGTACTCCGCGAACTCCGGGCGCTTGCCGGTGGGTCCTTGTTCCGGCGGCTGGACCCGCCGGGGGGCGACCGGCTCAGACAGTTGCTGCCAGCTATAGTCAGGCTGGCAGCGCCCAGGCTCGATGCGCCACGCGTGTTGCAGCGGCTGTTCACGGTGCTGGAAGCGGTAGGCCGGCGCAGCGCCTATTTTGCGATGCTGAGCGAAAACCCGGCGGCGCTGGAACGGCTGGTCGAGTTGTGCGGCACCAGCGGTTTCCTGACCCGCCAGGTGGCGGAATCGCCCCTGCTGCTGGATGAGTTGCTCGACCCGAACTTGCTAAACGCAGTGCCGGACCGGCAGCAGTTCATCGCTGAACTGGATAACCGGATCCAGGCGGCTGCCGCGGACGATCCGGAACAACAGCACGATGCCCTGCGTCGATTTCAAAACGCTGCTGTTTTTCGGATTGCCCTGGCCGATCTCGACCAGCGGTTGCCGTTGATGAAGGTGAGCGACCGCCTGACCGATATCGCCGAACTGGTTCTCCAGCGCTCGCTGCATCTCGTCTGGGATGAATTGCTCGAGCGACAGCCGGGCCCAACGGCAGCCATGGACGTGTTGGCGCCCGGTTTCCTGGTTCTGGGCTATGGCAAACTCGGTGGCCTGGAACTCGCATATGGATCGGACCTCGATCTGGTTTTTTTGCACGACGCCAGCCTCGCATGGCCGCCGGACAAGCTGGAAGACGGCGTCGTGTTTTATAGCCGCCTTGGGCGCCGGCTGGTCAATTTCCTGTCCATGCAAACGACGGCCGGGCGTTTGTACGAGGTGGACATGCGGCTGAGGCCGAGCGGCCAGGCGGGTCTGCTGGTCAGCAGTTTTCAATCGTTCAGCGAGTACCAGGAACAAAAAGCGTGGACCTGGGAGCATCAGGCGTTGCTGCGCGCGAGACCGGTGGCTGGCGATCAACGCCTGGCCCGCCGCTTCAACGAGGTGCGCAGCGAGGTGCTGACCCGGCATGTCGATGAGGACGGGCTGGCTGAGCAAGTCTCGCGGATGCGCAGCAAAATGAGGCAGGAATTGTCACGCTCCGCAAGCGGGCAGTTCGATATCAAACAGGATGCCGGCGGGATGGCGGATATCGAGTTTCTCGTGCAGTACCTGGTGCTGAGAGAGGCGCGCAGGAATGAGAAACTGATAATCTGGCCGGACAATATGCGACAGCTTGAGGCTTTGTCCGCCGGTGGCGTTCTTGAGGCAGAACAGACCCGCTTGCTGATGGAGGCGTACCTGGCATATCGCCATCGGCTGCATCATTTATCCCTGGAAGGCGGTGGCGGAGTGGTCGACGGCGAGGAATTCCTTGCACAAGCAAGCGCGGTGAGCGACCTTTGGCAGGAACTCATCGGCGAATGAGCCCGCTGTGGATGGCTGTTATAGTAAGCGTCCTGCCGGCAACCAGCCGGCATAACGATTGTTGCCGGCCAGGCCAGGGAGAACACAGTGGCGAGCGAGCGCGCTTCCAGCAAAGAGGTGCAGGCTGAGACCTTGATCCAGCCAAACACCAGAAATCACTACCGGGTTGGTCACGATGATTTGCCGTTGAGTTGTCCGCTGCCAGGGATGTACCTGTGGAACTCACACCCCAAGGTTTACCTGCCCATCGAATCCACGGGCCGGGCGAAGTGCCCGTATTGCTCAACCAGCTACGAACTCGTCGATAACGATCGGGCAGACGGCGCCGGCCAGGCCGGCTAGGCCGGGTACCGGGGATGAGTACATCGCCCCGGCTGAATCCCTTGCTTTGTCACGTCAATCTCGCGCGTGGTTTTCGCGGTGGTGAGCGACAGACCGAACTCCTGGTGCGTGGTTTGTCAACTCACGGGATCAGGCAGAAACTGATTATCAGGGCCGGCGCGCCGTTGGCGCAGCGACTGGCGGGTTTGCCGGATTTGCAGTTGGTTGAAGCGGGTGGGCTAGCAGGCGGCTTGGTGGCGACCCAGCGTCTGCTGCGCGGAGCTGCGCTGATCCATTCCCATGAAGGCCGCGGCTTGCATGCCTGTGCGCTCTTTCACCGCTTGCATCAGGTACCGTATGTTGCAACTCGGCGCGTGGTTGGCAGGCCTATACGAGGTCGCTGGGCTCGCAGCGTCTATCGCCGGGCCGCAACCGTGGTTGCTATATCCGCCGCAGTGGAAAAAATCCTGCGCGGCGATGTGCCGGCGATAAGGACGCAGGTGCTATACGATGCGCTCAGATATCTTCCCAGCGACCCCAGTCGTGTCAGGCAACTGAAACAGGCATGGCCGGATAAATTGCTGATCGGCAATGTGGCGGCGCTGGACGCGAAGAAAGGCCAGCTCCACCTGATCAACGTCGCCAGGCGGTTGCAGCACAGCCACCCGAATCTGCATTTCGTGCTGGTCGGTGGTGGCGAGGATGAGGAAAATTGCCGCAGGCAGGCGCAGGGGCTGACCAACCTCAGCATGACCGGGTTTGTCGACAACGTCGGGGATTACCTGGCCGCTTTCGACCTGTTTGTTTTCCCTACTTATGCGGAAGGCCTGGGCAGCAGCCTGCTCGATGCGATGAGTTTTTCGTTGCCGCTTATTGCCAGCAGAGTCGGCGGTATACCCGAATTGGTCAGGCACGGCGACAACGGCCTGCTGGTCGGTGTGGCGGACGAGACGGCGCTTCGGGACGCGATCGTGTCGCTTGCCGGAGACCCCGCTGGACGAGCCGCGATGGGCGCGGCTGGAAAACGGTTCGCGGACGGGTTTACCGTGGACCGCATGGTAGGGCAATATATTGAATTGTACGCGAGCGTATATCCGGGTTTCGGGAAATTGGAAGCACAGACATGATCATTGTGACGGGCGGCGCGGGGTTTATAGGCAGCAACCTGGTGCGGGCCTTGAATGCCCGCGGCGAGGACGACATCCTGGTTGTCGATGACCTGGAAAACGGCATCAAGTATGGCAACCTGGTGGACTGCCGGATCGCTGATTACCAGGACAAGGATGATTTTCTCCGCCGCCTGAAGAGTAAGCCGGATTTTGGCTGCGGCATCCGGACAATATTTCATCAGGGCGCTTGTACGAACACGACCGAGTGGGATGGTCGTTTCATGATGCGCAACAACTTCGAATACTCGAAAATCCTGCTGCATTTTTGCCTGGACCATAAAATACCATTGATATACGCATCATCGGCCGCGGTGTATGGCGCCAGCGAGAAATTTAGCGAACAGCCGCCTAACGAGCGCCCGCTGAACGTATATGGTTATTCCAAAATTCTGTTCGATCAATACGTCAGACGCCATTTACCCGAAGCCGGGTCACAGCTTGCCGGTCTGCGGTACTTCAATGTCTATGGGCCTGGCGAGGGTCACAAAGGCACCATGGCAAGCGTCGCTTTTCATTTTAACAAACAGATCGTCAGCGATGGCGAGGCCCGGTTGTTTTGCGGTAGCGGCGGTTATGCCGATGGTGAGCAGCGCCGGGATTTCGTTTATGTCGGCGATGTTGCGGAGGTGAACCTGTGGTTGATGGACAATTCGCAGGTGTCGGGCGTGTTTAACCTGGGGTCTGGCCGCAGTCAGAGCTTTAACGATGTGGCTAACTCGGTAATTGCCTGGCATGGGCGAGGCAGGATTCGCTACATACCTTTTCCTGACCACCTCAAAGGCAGCTACCAGAGTTTCACCGAGGCCGATATGAATCGGCTCCGCGCCGCTGGTTATGAGGCGCCTTTTTGCACCGTCGAAGAAGGCGTCAAAGCGTACCTGGATTATCTTGCCGTCGATGAGTAATGAGGAAAATGCGCGACCGCGCCTGATCGTTGGCCCGTCATGGGTCGGCGACATGGTGATGACCCAGTCACTGCTGATAGCGCTGAAAGAAAATTACCCGGAATCCCCGCTCGATGTGCTGAGCCCGGGCTGGTCGCTGCCCGTAATACGCCGCATGCCGCAGGTTCGCAGGGCGCTCGAAATGCCGCTCGGGCACGGTGAGTTTCGCTGGCGAGACCGCTACCGGCTGGGCAAACAGCTGCGTAATGAGCGCTACCGGCAAGCCTACGTGTTGCCACGGTCTTTCAAGGCGGCACTGGTTCCGTTTCATGCAAGAATCCCCGTGCGTACCGGTTACCTGGGTGAATTTCGTTTTGGTCTGCTCAACGATATTCGAAAAGCCGACCGCGCTGCTTTACGAACCACTGCGGAACGATTTGTCGCGCTCGCCATGACTGCCGATCGTGAACCCGTGACGCCAATCCAGCCACCGGCGCTGGCGGTCGACTATGGCAACCAGGAACGCCTGATCGCGGAACTGGAGCTCAATCCCTACGGAAAAATCGTCGCGCTGCTCCCGGGTGCCGAATACGGTCCCGCCAAATGCTGGCCGTTGGATTATTATCGGCGGCTGGCCGGCGAATTGATCAGTCAGGATATTGCGGTCTGGGTGCTGGGTTCGCAAAAAGACCATGCGGCCGGAGAGGTCATAGCGGGGGGGCTGGGTGCGGTCAGAAATCTCTGTGGGCGCACCGAACTGGAAGATGCGATCGATTTGCTCAGCCTCAGCAGTGCGGCGGTGAGCAATGATTCCGGGCTGATGCACGTAGCCGCGGCGGTGGGGATCCCACTGGTTGCTATCTTTGGCTCTTCATCACCGGCCCACACGCCGCCGCTAAGCGACAAGGCACAGACGATTTATCTCGATCTCGAATGCAGTCCGTGCTTTGCCAGGGAATGCCCTCTCGGTCACCTGAATTGCCTGAAAAAAATTGGCCCTAACCAGGTCCTCGGTGCATTGCAAACGGCGCTGGCCGGAATCGATGCCTAGGTTGCTGACTTCAGGATATTGATCGGCGCGAGCTCCGCCAGCCGGCAGTTGGCCAGCGGCACCAGGCGAGTATCGACGAAAGCGTGCTGGCCAGAGACGCTGGCATGGCTGAGCATGTCGGTGAATACCATCCAGGCGGAAAAAGGCCTGAACCTGATTTGCTGGTAATAAGTGTCGCGCCGCTGAAACTCCGGCGTGTCTTTCATGTAGTTGTGAAATTTTCGCATGCAGCGGTCGTATGGACTGCTGTCCAGGACACGCGCCATTTTCAGGCCGGATTTTTCCAGCCCACGCACGATGCCGGTCCGCAGGTGGTCGAGGAATTTTTTCTGCAGGTAATATTTACCCGGATTGATTTTGCGGACGCCGGCTTCGCTGCCGCATCTTTGGTATATCTCGGGGAACGCCCCCATGGTCGCCCATACCCGGTCTTCCTGCGGGTTTACGTTGACGAAAAAGCGCAGGATGCGGTCGCCATCGGTGGCGCCGTACGCACCCGCGTCGAAATGAATCAATTCGTTGCTGGCGTGGGGTTTCAGGTTGCGCCCTTGTTCCTGAATGGGCCTGAAACTGCAGGTTCCGACGGTCCAGCCGGCGGTCAACGAAGGGATGATTTTCTTGAGAAAGGCGTCAACTTCCTTGCTGTGGAGGGTCAGGATACGGTACACCCTGTCCATCGTTTCGGGGTCGGCATCCAGACCGCGAACGGCGTCAGCTTCAGGGTGATAGCTGACGTTTTTGAGCGCCAGGCGGGTCGGCAGTTCATCGCGAATGAACTGCAGTTCATCCTCTTCGGGAAGTGGGATCGGGCATGCCGGGAAATAAACGATATTCCCCTGTTCAAGCTCATCGGATATCTCGAATTCCGTGAGTTGCTCGAGTTGTGCCCTGTGATAACTGCTCAGCATGATTGGCTGCCCTGATACCAGTACGGCATTCTACCTCATTGCGGTCTGACGCCGGCCGGATGGCTGCCGGCCCCGCCATGCGTATACTGGTATCCCATGATCGAACACCGCTTGCGCGCCGATGGCTGCGGAATGGTTTATGACTCGGAGCTGGTCAGTGAGCCGGATTTCAACCTGGGCGATTATTCCTGGTGGCGCGACCGCGGCTGCTTGCTGGGCAACACCAGCGGCCGGGGCGCGGTCTATTTCGTGGCAGCGGGCCAGGGCCAGTGGGCCTTGCGTCATTACCGGCGCGGCGGGCTGATCGGGCGCTGGTTGGACGATCATTTCATCTGGCTCGGCGAAGACCGCGTCCGCTCTTTTCATGAGTGGCGATTGCTGGCCCGGTTGCGGGATATGGGACTGCCGGTACCACGACCGGTTGCCGCAATCTACAAACGCGACGGGCTGGCCTACACAGCGGAACTGGTGACCGTGAGAATTGCCGGGGGGGCAAAACCCTTGTCGCAATGGATCAAAGGGGGCGAAGTGGATGCGTCCCACTGGCGGGTTTTAGGACGCTGTATCCGCCGGTTTCACGATGCAGGTTCCTACCATGCGGATCTGACAGGCCACAACATCCTGCTCGATGAGAATGGCGACATGCATTTACTGGATTTCGACCGTGGCGATATCCGTGCCGGCGGTGCATGGAAGGCGTCTAACCTGAAGCGTCTTCATCGCTCGCTCAGAAAAATCAGCGTGCAGGATGAAAATATCGAGGTGTCGGCAGCGGACTGGCGGTTGCTGATTGACGCCTACCGCGCGTAAGCATCACCGTACTCTTCCGGGCGATACCTGAACCGCCGGTGTACCCAGTAATATTGTTCCGGGCATTCGCGAATCCAGCTTTCGATGACCCGGTTAATCCGCAAAGTATCGGCTACTGAGTCGTCGCCAGGAAAATCATCCAGTACAGGCAGGATTCTGAGCTTGTAATGCGGCCGGTTGCCATCCCTGGTCGTCACCAACGGCATGACCCGGGCCTGGCTCGTTTTGGCGATCAACGAAGTGGCGGTACTGGTAACTGCCGCTTCGCCAAAAAAAGGAACCACCGCGCTCATTCTGCCCCGGCTTCTTTGATCAGGCGCATACCATACGGGTCTGTTCCCGCGCAGACTTCGAATAATTCCACGCAGGTCTCTCTTGGCGATTGCCGTACGGGCGCAACGTTCCCGGCCACGGCGCATGATTTCCTCCATCAGCGGGTTATTGTGCCGACGGTACATCGCATCATAGGATAGGCCGGCGATGTTGAGCATACGGCCGCAGATGTCGAGACTCGTGAAATGTGCGGTAAGCAGAATTACCCCATGACCGTCGGCCAGCGCTTTGCCGACTTCATCAAGTCCTTCGATCTCGTAAAGGCCTTGCAAGCGGCGGTCGGATGCCCACCATGCCATTGCCGTTTCGAAGACCGACATTCCGATGTTGCGAAAACTGTGCTTGAGTATTCTTCTGCGATCAGTCTGGTCGAGCTCCGGGAAGCACAATTCAAGATTCCTGGCGGCGTAAAAACGTCTCTGCGGCAAAAAATAGAAAAGAATTCCGCCGAGCCCACGTCCCAGCCATAGCTGGATCGATAATGGCAATATGATTGCCAGCCGCAGCAGGATCAGTCCGCTCCAGACAGGCCAAAAACGCGGGCCGATAAACTGGGACAAAGATCCCGGTGGATAATGGACTACGCCTGATGGTTGTTTATTTTTTGCGGCCATTTGCTTTCTGTGATTTTGCCAGGAGCGTGCTGGCGAATTTGCGCATTCTAGCCCGGATTATTCATGAATGTTCTGCGCAATCATCGCGACGATTCATGAATAAGCCGGGCTAGAGCCGGGCGCGGGGAAACTGGCTTTACTCGCGAGCGAACTAATCATACAAACCGGGATGATTTTTGAACCGCCGGTGGATCCAGAAATATTGCTCCGGCGCCTTCCTGACCCAAGCCTCGATAATGCTGTTTAGCAGGTCCGCGGCTTCCTGCGGTTGGGTGGGGAATTCTGCCAGCGGTTCGAAGTATTGAACCCGGTAGCGGCAATCGCCCGCGTCGTTCTGCTCGCGCAAGACCAGGCAGGGTAGACAGCTGGCGCCGGTCGCGGCGAGCAGGCGCGGCAGTGTGGTATTGGTCGCCGCCGGTACGCCAAAAAAAACCGAGTCGATGCTGTTTGCGCCGGTGTGGGACTGATCGGGCAGGAAATACACGTTTTCGCCATGGCGCAGGCTTTTGATCACCTGGCGTATGTTCATCTTGTCGACCTGCCGGGCCGCGAAGCGGGAGCGGCCGCGGTACATGATCTCATCGAGCAAGGGCAGCGACAGGCGACGATAGGGACCACTCAACGGGCAGTCGAAGGATATCAAACGCGGCGCAAGTTCGACGGTCGTAAAATGCGCGCTGAACAGGATAACGCCTTTGCCGCGGCTACGGGCCTTTTGCAAATTCTCCAGGCCATCGCGCCGGATCATTCCCGCCAGGCGTTTGTCATCGGCCCACCAGGCCATCCCGGCCTCAAAAATACTGATCCCGAGTGAGCGAAAATGATTCTCGAGCAGCGCCCTGCGTCGCTTCGGGTCATGGTCCGGAAAACACAGGGCAATATTTTTTTCTGCAATATGCCGGCGCCGCTTCATCGTGCGTTTGAGAATGAAACCCCATGGGCGGCCCAATGCAAGTTGCCATTTCCACGGCAGCACGCAGAAAAAACGCAAGCCACCGATCAGCAGCCATTCGCCCCAGTACGATGGCGACAAAAACTTGAACAATGGTTTGCGCTTTTCCGTCATCGGCGGTTTTTCCTAGGGCCGGTCGAGGAGGCCTGGGTGCCTTGATCGGCGGGCGCTGTGGTAACATGCCGCCTGGTTTGTCCAACTGCTGGCCGTTTTATTCATGGCGTTTTCGATCCCGTCTTTTTCCGATACACGCGTGCTGGTTGCCGGTGATGTAATGCTGGATCGTTATTGGTTCGGTCCATGTTCGAGAATATCCCCGGAGGCGCCGGTTCCGGTCGTTCGAGTGACCGGCAACCAGGAACGCGCCGGCGGCGCAGCCAACGTCGCGGTCAACCTTGCCAGTCTTGGCGTCAAAACGCGACTCCTGGGGATTACCGGCGACGATGATGCATCCTATAGCCTGCAGTCTCTGCTTGCCCACCAAGGGGTGGATTGTGAGTTTATGCGCATGCCGGATATTCCGACAATAACAAAGTTGCGCGTCATCAGCCGCAACCAGCAGTTACTGCGCATGGATTTCGAGGAGGCGCCGGACAGCGGCCACGGAGCCAGTCTCGATCAGCAGGTTTTGGCGGCGCTGCCGGAGCAAGGTGTCATTGTCTTGTCGGATTACGCCAAAGGCGCGCTGAGCAATTTTCAGGAAATAATTGCTGCCTGCCGGGCGCGGGATCTGCCGGTCGTGGTCGATCCCAAAGGCAGCGATTTTTCGCGTTACTCCGGCGCGACGGCGTTGACGCCCAACCTTTCAGAATTCGAGGCCGTGGTTGGTTCTTGTGAGGATTTGCAGCAACTCGAAGAAAAAGGCAAGGCGCTTCGCCAGCAGCTGGGTCTTGGCTTTCTCCTGTTGACCCGCAGCGGGGAGGGCATGATGCTGATTCCCGAGAACGGCAAGGCGATCCATCTGCCCGCGGAAACGCGTGAAGTTTACGATGTGACCGGCGCCGGCGACACGGTTGTGGCGGTGCTGGCGGCGGGGATTGCCGCCGGGCAGTCGCCCGAAGACGCGGCAAAGTTAGCGAATCTCGCCGCCGGCCTGGTGGTTCGGAAACTCGGTGTCGCCTCCGTCAGCGCCGATGAATTGCGCATGGCGCTGCACCGGCGCGGTAAAGGCGGGCGTGAGCTGGTCGACCGGGGATCCCTGGAGACGCTGGTCCGGGAGGCGCAGACACGCGGTGAGCGCGTGGTGATGACCAACGGTTGTTTCGATATCCTGCACGCCGGGCATGTCGCCTACCTTGAAGAGGCCAAGGCATTGGGAGACCGGTTGGTAGTCGCGGTGAACGATGACGAATCGGTAACCAGGCTCAAGGGCGCCGGCCGGCCGATCAATTCGCTTGCCGATCGCATATCGGTGCTGGCCGGTCTGGCTGCGGTAGACTGGGTGGCGCCGTTTTCCGAAGATACGCCGGCACAATTGATCGAAACTGTGTTGCCCGATGTACTGGTCAAGGGCGGCGACTACCAGATCGAGGATATCGCCGGTGGGCAAAGCGTGCTGGCCAACGGTGGGGAAGTAAAAGTATTGCCATTGATGGACGGTCGTTCGACCAGCAGGATCATCGAATCCATACGGGGCGAGTAATCGCCTGGGCGTTTTCGTGCGGCTGATATACGTACTCCTTTCATACCTGATAGCGCCGGTGGTCGTGGTGTTTCTTGTCTGGCGCGGATTTTTTAATCGCGCCTATTTTGATCGTTTCGGCGAGAGGTTCGGTTTTACGCGCTTGTCGGTGCCGCGTCCGGCCATCTGGGTCCATGCGGTTTCGGTTGGCGAGGTACAGGCGGCCGCGCCATTGGTCCGCGAACTGCACCGGAAGAACCCGGATATTCCGATCGTGATTACGACGGTGACGCCGACCGGCGCCCAGCGCGCTCTTGAGCTTCTCGGTGACTGTTCCAAACATTGTTACGCGCCCTATGACCTGCCCGGGGCCGTCGCCCGGTTTTTCGATGCCGCCAGGCCGGCCCTGGCGATCATTATTGAAACGGAACTGTGGCCGACGCTGTATCACGAATGCGGCAAGCGTCAGGTGCCGCTGGTACTCGCCAGCGCCAGGATATCGCCGCGGTCGGTCAGCAAATACCGATGGTTCAGGAGTCTTTTTCGTGAAGCCCTGTCGCACGGCATCGTCATTGCCGCGCAAAGCGAGAAGGATGCGGAGCGCTTTCGGCTGCTTGGCGCGCCACCGGAAAGGACCCACGTCGTCGGCAACATCAAGTTCGATTTCGAACTGCCTCCTTCCGTGCTGAGCGATGGCCGCGCCATTCGCGAGGCGAACGCGGCGAAACGACCGGTCTGGGTGGCGGCCAGTACTCATCATGACGAAGAAGAAAAGATGCTGGATGCGCACCAACGGCTGCGCCGGCAATGCCCGGATGCGCTGTTGATCCTGGCGCCGCGGCACCCGGAGCGATTCGGACTGATCGCGGCGATGATGCGCAAAAGGGGGGTCAGCTTTATTACCCGGAGCAGTGGCATGTCGTGTACACCGGAAACCGAAGTTTTCCTCCTGGATACGCTTGGGGAATTGCCGGTTTTTTATGCGGCATCCGACGTTGCGTTTGTCGCTGGCAGCCTGGTGCCGATTGGCGGTCACAATTTACTGGAGCCGGCGGCGCTGGGGATACCGGTCCTGACCGGCCCTTATACCTTTAATGCCGAAGATATCGCCGAAATGCTCGCCGATGTCGGTGCGATGCGGGAAGTCAAGAATTCGGTCGAGTTGGCAGCGGAGCTGGCCCGCCTGATCGCCGATCCTGAGGCGCGCCGGCATGCCGGCGCACAAGGGCGAAAAACGGTACAGGAAAACCGCGGGGCCGTTGCCCGCCTGCTGACCTTGCTCGATCCCCTGGTTCCGACGGGACAGTAGCGCGCCGGACCCAGCTAGTCGGCCAGCCAGGAATTTACTTCGTTGATGTCCTGAGCCGACAGGCTGCCGGCGGCCTGCTTCAGGCGCAGGACATTGACGATGTAGTCATAGCGGGTGCGTGCGTAATCGGTGCGCGCGCGAAACAGTTTCTGTCTCGCGTTGAGTACGTCTACCGTGGTGCGCGTACCGACCTCAAAGCCGGCTTCGGACGCCTGTAAGGCCTTCTCATTGGATTGCACGGCGCGGCGCAGGGCCCGCACCCGGGCGATCTGCGATAGCACGGCATCGTAGGCATCGCGTGTCGATCGTTCGGTCTCGCGAGCGACTCGCTCGACCCGCTCCCGGGCCGCGCGATGCTGATAAACCGACTGACGCACGGTTGAGGAGGTATTGCCGCCACTGAAAATCGGAATATTCAGTTGCAAAGAAACGCTGTTGCCAACGCTGTCCGAATTGCTTGGCGAAAACGGCTGGCCATCAACAGACTGGAAGGCCCTGCGATCCGATCCCGTTCGTGAAGCGATCAGATCCAGGGTCGGCAGATGGCCGGAGCGGTTGATGCGCACCTGGTCCTTGGCCACGTCCGCCTGCAGACGAGTTGAATTCAGGGCCAGGTTGTTTTTCAGGCCCTGTTCGACCCAGGAGTTCGCACTCGCCGGATCGGGGCTGACCAGCGGCAGGTCATCGCCGGGCCGCTGCAATTCATCGATATATTCGCCGGTAATTTCGCGCAATGATTCCTTGGCTGTCGACAGTGATCTGCGGGCGCCGATATCGGTCGAGACTGCAAGATCATAAGCAGCCTGGGCTTCGAGTACGTCGGTGATCGCGATCAGTCCGACTTCGAATCGCTTTTCGGCTTGCTCGAGCTGTCGCTTGGTCGCTTCCTTGTTGGCCACTTCGGCATCCAGTGTGTCCTGTGCTGCCAAAACATTGAAGTAGGCCTCGGCGACACGCAGCATTAGATCCTGCTGCGCCGCCTGGTAATCGACTTCCGCCTGTGCGACCTTTTTTTGCGCTTGCCTCAGACCGACGATTCGGTCCCAGCGAAAAAGGGGTTGCTGCAATTGCAGGCGCCACTGTGTATCACGCCTTACATCCGTTGCAAAACTCGATGGCCGAATGAGGATGGCGCCGGTAACAGGGTCCACTTGAAAAGAGGTGAAGCTACCGCCGCTATCGGTTTTGGCACGGGAATAGGACGCAGTGATCAGCGGCAACAGCGCCGCCCGGGCCTGTGGCGATGCTTCGCTGGAGGCCTGGCGATTGGCATTGGCTTCGCGCAACGTCGGGTCGCCGACCAGTGCTATCTGGTAGACCTCCGCCAGGTCAGTCCCGCCGGCCGTCGATGCGCCGAAAAAGATCAGCATGACAAGTATGGAACGTAAGATGATATGCATGGAAGTTCCTTTCGGCGGAAAGCCGACGACATAGTGTATTAGTTAACTATATCACTAAATCGGCAATTTTCAAAAAAACACTGTTTTTGCGTGGTTTTAACGTATCTTCGCTGTCAGCGGGCAAGGTTTGACCCATTGCTAGTAACTGGGTATGGACCGATCCACTTGTTCTGACCAGGCCAGGATCCCACCCTGGAGATTAAAAACCCGCGGGAAGCCATTTTGTACCAGGTAGGTGGCCACTTGCATGCTGCGCGCGCCGGAACGACACATCACCACGACAAGGCGCTTCCTATCGAGCTCGTCCATACGCTCGGGAACCTGATCCATCGGAATATGGAGTGCAGCCGACAGACTGGCAATGGCGAGTTCCCAGTTTTCGCGCACGTCAAGCAGCACCGGCGGCTGGCTGGAGGCAAGCAGATCGAAGCACTCTTTTGGCGTCATCTCCACCACTAAGTCCGACAGCCTCCTAGAAACGAAAGTGATCCGGTGCAACGACCTCGCGCATAGCCGTAATCACTGTTTCAAATAAGGGGTCGGTCAGCCACTCATCGTCGCCAACCCGGGTGACCAGCCTGGCGCGCATGACCGGTTCCCCGCCGACGATGACGAACAACCGGCCGCCTGTATTCAGCGCCTTTTCGAAGCGGCGATCGTATACTGGCAGCGACGCTGTTATGGCGATAACATCGTATTTGGGTTCCGCGCCAAGCTCCATCGCGTTCAAGGTTGCCAGCGACACGTTGTCGGCGCCTGAGCGGTCCAGGCTGGTTTGCGCCATCTCGGTCAGGTCCGGGAAAATATCGACGCTGCGTACCTGCTCCGCGAGAGTCGCCAGACAGGCGGTGAGAAAACCGCTGCCGGTTCCGATCTCAAGCACCTGGTCATCCTGGCCTGGGTTCAACGCCTGCAGAAGCTGGCCTTCCACCAGCGGAGACATCATGCATTGACCATGCGCCAAGGGGATAGTGCAGTCGGCGAAAGCTACCCCGGCATACTCAGCGGGCACAAAATCTTCGCGATTGACGCTGGCCAAAGCGTCCAGAATCTTTGCGTCCAGTACTTCGCCGGCCCTGATCTGTTGTTTGAGCATCTGCTGGCGCGCAAATTCAAGATTCATTTTTTTCTCCATCCCTGATTCCGCCCGCTGGAACTGGCTGTGCTGGCGGCCTGAAGATTACGCATTCAGCATCCGGGTGACAAGGCAATATACATGGCATTATGGTGAATACCACCAATTCGCCAGCGAACCTTGCGATATGCTTGGCGCCTTATCGGACAGGCTGTTTCAGCCTTTTACCGGGTCGTTGGCGGGATTGGTATTTTGCTTTTTCTGCTATTCAGAGGATAACCATGAGCGCGAATCCCGAACACCTGTTTGCCGCAATCGGTCAGCTGACCGCCGATGCCTTGAGGTTATTCCCCGGTTCTTTTACTTATTCGAGCCACTGTTCGCCTCGAACGACCGAAAAAACGGCCTCAATTCCCCGCTGCTTCAGTAGTACATCGCTGAGTCCGACAGGCCCTGGCCCGGATTATTCATGAATACGCTCGCGCCCTGGCTTGATCCTGGTCCGCACACCGGATTTTCCTCCCTCGGAAATACCCACCGATATTCCGCTCGGTCAGAAAATCCCGTGTGCAAACGATGCTCTGCGCAATCATCGCGACGATCCATGAATAAGCCGGGCTAGCGCCGGGAGAAGCATTTGGAGACGCCATTCACAGAAATTTTGTTGATTGCTGCCGGTATCTTCATCGGGGGGCTGTTTTTACAGCTTTACCGAGTCCGGTCGCGCTTGCGTATCCGAAAAATGGGTACCGAGTTGGGTGAGATCACCGGCAGCCACAATTTCCAGAACCGGCTGAGCACCGCCAGCGATGATGACGCGCTGTCTGATCTCGGGGGCACGGTAAACGAGTTGCTTGATGTGCTTGGCCATACCGAGCGCCAGTTGCGGGAAAAACAGGGCATGTTTCTGCAGCTTGCCGAGGCGCAGAGCGATGTCATCTTTGTTCATCGGGACGAAATCCTGTACGCCAACGAGGCCGCGGCGGAAACCCTGGGGATAGCGCCGGCCGCGCTGATCGGAATGTCGATATACGATCTGATGAGACCAGCGCAGCGGCAAAAAGCCAGGGAATATATCGAAAAGAAACTGGCCGCCAAAGAAGTGGTGCCGTGCGGCGACTTGCAATTGATGAAATCCGACGGTCAGGCGTTGTGGATGCAGGTTACCAGTGTCCCCGTGGAGTTCCATGGCAAGCCCGCGCTGATGAGCGTGGCGAAAGACATCAGCCTGCGAATGATGGCCGAGAAAGTGCTGGCGGAAAGCAGACGCCAGGCGCAGCTGACCCTGGATTCGATCGGCGAAGGCGTGATTACGACCGACATAGACGGGCGAATCGATTATCTCAATGGTGCGGCGGGCGAGCTGGCCGGTGTCAAACCCGAAGAGGTACTGGGCCGTACGATGGAGGAAACCATCAACCTGGTCGACGAGTCCGACCGGCGATCGCTGGGCGACCCGGCGAGACGCTGCCTGCAGGAGCAGGACCGGGTCAATCTTGGCCGCGGTGCGTTGTTGTTGGTCAAAAACGGCAGCGGCGAGCACTCCATCGAACTGACTGCGTCGCCGATGCGCGATTCAGCAGGTCACATCGTCGGCGCGGTCGTTGTTTTGCACGATGTGACCGAAATGCGCGGTATAACCCAGCAAATGTCCTACCAGGCCAGCCATGATGCGCTGACCGGCCTGATCAACAGGCGGGAATTCGAAAGAAGGCTGGATGAGTCTTTGCAGGGTGCGCGAACCGGCGATGGGCAACACGCGCTTTGCTATCTGGATCTGGATGGATTCAAGACGGTAAACGATACATGTGGACACATGGCGGGCGACAGCATGTTGCGCGAAGTGGCCGGGCTGATAAAGGAAAAGGTTCGCGATTCGGATACCGTAGCACGGCTCGGTGGCGATGAATTCGGCATGCTGCTGGTTGGTTGTCCACTGGAAAAGGGTCGCCAGATCGCCGATGACGTCTGTTTCGCGGTCAAGGACTACCGGTTCGTATGGCGCGACAAGATTTTCAATATTGGCGTCAGTATCGGTTTGGTGGAAGTCGGCCATGAATGCGGCGAAAGGGAAGATTTGCTCAGCGCAGCTGACTCGGCTTGCTATGTGGCCAAGAAACAGGGTAAGGGCCGGGTGCATGTTTATTCATCGCATGACGAGGCCGTGGCGCGTCACCGGGGCGATATCCAATGGCTCCAGCGCCTGCAATCGGCGCTGAGCAACGACGAATTCGATTTGTTTTCCCAGCCCATCGTCTCCCTTAGCGGGAAAACAAAAAGCGGTCCGGCGTTTGAGATCCTGCTGCGCATGAGAGACGAAAATGGCAAAGAGATAGCACCGGACAAGTTCATGAGGGCGGCCGAAAGATATCAAATCATGCCGCATATCGATCGCTGGGTTGTACAAAGAACCCTGGCAGCGCTTGCCAGCAAGTCAATCGGGCTGCCCGCGGGGAAGAGTTGTGCGATCAATATTTCGGGCCAGACATTGGCCGACGAAGGATTCCTGGAATTCGTCGTCGATTGTCTGGATCGCACCGGGGTGGATGCCGCCAAGATATGTTTCGAAGTGACCGAATCGGCCGTGGTGGACAACTTGACTCACGCACAGCGATTTATTGGTGTTCTGCATGGCATGGGTTGTCACTTCACGCTGGATGATTTCGGCAGCGATGTTGGCTCGATCGCCAATCTGAAAAACCTGGCCATGGATTATCTGAAGATCGACGGCTCATTTATCCGCAACCTGGGGTCCAACGAGGTCAATCGTGCGATGGTCGATGCGATGATCAAGCTGGCGCGTACCCTCGATTTTGAAGTGATCGCCGAGCAGGTCGAGGACAACCAGTCGCTGGAAGCGATCCGCCTGCTGGGCTTCGATTACGTACAGGGTTACTTGCTCGGACGTCCGCAGCTGCTGCAGGCTGTGGCCTGAAAAAAAGGGCCGAACCCCCCGTGGAGTTCAGCCCTTGGCTCGCAAATTAGCGCCGCCTCGCTACGAACACCTAAGCCCGAAAGGCTCCTAGACCAGCAACTGGACCAGCAACAACGCGACAATATTGATGATCTTGATCAGCGGGTTGATCGCCGGACCCGCGGTATCTTTGTAAGGGTCGCCGACTGTGTCTCCGGTTATTGCGGCCATGTGGGCTGCCGAGCCTTTGCCGCCGAAATTGCCGTCCTCGATATACTTTTTCGCGTTGTCCCATGCACCGCCACCGGTAGTCATCGAGATAGCGACAAACAGACCGGTCACGATCGTGCCGATCAGCAATCCGCCAAGCGCTAGGATTCCCGCCTCTGGTCCCATCAGCCAGTTCATGACAAAGTACAGCACGACCGGCATCAGCACGGGTAGCAGCGAAGGTACGATCATCTCTTTGATCGCGGACCTGGTCAGCAAATCGATGGCGCGCGAATAATCGGGTTTGCCGGTGCCCTCCATAATGCCGGGGATTTCACGGAACTGACGGCGAACCTCGTTGACCACCGAGCCAGCAGCTCGTCCGACCGCTTCCAGCGCCATCGATGCGAACAGATAGGGCACCATGCCACCGATAAACAGGCCGATAATGACGGCCGGCTTATCGAGGCTGAATACCACGGATTTGTCCAGGTAGTGGGTGAAATCCGCGAACAGGACCAGCGCTGCGAGGCCGGCCGAGCCGATCGCGTAGCCCTTGGTAACCGCTTTGGTCGTATTGCCGACCGCGTCCAGCGGATCGGTAATACGCCGGATTTCCTCGGGCATACCCGCCATCTCGGCGATGCCGCCCGCGTTATCGGTGATCGGGCCAAAAGCATCCAGCGCGACGATCATGCCGGTCATCGACAGCATGCTGGTGGCCGCGATGGCGATGCCATACAAACCGGCCATCTCGTACGCGCCATAGATGCTAAGACAAACGGCGATTACCGGCAGTGCGGTGGCTTTCATCGACAGGCCCAGGCCAGCGATGATGTTGGTCGCGTGCCCGGTTGTGGAGGCTTTCGCCAGGTGCTGTACGGGGCCGAATTCGGTCCCTGTGTAGTACTCGGTGACTACCACCATGAATGCGGTCAAACCCAGGCCGATCAGCGATGCAAACCACAGGTTCAGCGCGCTGAGATCCGCGATACCGGTCATCATCCAGTCGGTGACAAAATAAAACGCCACTGCCGCAATGACGCCGGAAACGATTACGCCCTTGTACAGCGCATTCATGATCTTTGCGCCGTCTTTGGTCTTGACAAAAAATGTTCCGACGATCGACGCGACTATGGATACCGCACCAAGAACCAATGGGTAGACAATGACAGCATCGCCGGCACCACCCAGCAGCAGGCTGCCAAGCAGCATCGTGGCCACGATGGTGACCGCATAGGTTTCGAACAGGTCGGCAGCCATGCCGGCGCAGTCGCCGACGTTGTCACCGACGTTGTCGGCGATTACGGCCGGATTGCGCGGGTCGTCCTCGGGAATTCCCGCTTCGACCTTGCCGACGAGGTCGGCGCCGACATCAGCGCCCTTGGTGAAAATTCCGCCGCCCAGCCGGGCAAAGATCGAAATCAACGAACCGCCGAATGCCAGCCCGACCAATGCGTGGAGGATTTCCGTGGTGCCGTGCCCCAGCGTTTTCAAAACCATGAAATAGGCGGCGATACCGAACAATCCCAGGCCGACCACGAGCATGCCGGTAATCGCGCCGCCACGAAAAGCGACTTTGAGCGCGGCGTTAATGCCCTGGTGCGCGGCTTGCGCGGTACGCACGTTTGCCTGCACCGAGATTCTCATGCCGATGAAACCAGCCATTCCCGACAATATTGCACCGATCGCAAAGCCGATCGCGGTCAGGCTGCCGAGTGCTATCCACAAGATGACGAGCAGCGCCACACCGACCATCGAGATCGCGCGGTATTGCCTGTTCATGTAGGCGCTGGCGCCTTCCTGAATCGCCTTGGCAATGCTTTGCATTTTTTCATTGCCCGCGGGCTGGGCCATAATCCACTTTGCTGAAAACGCACTGTAAACCAGCGCCAGCACCGCCGCCCCAAGAGCAATCCAAAGTGCCATATCTGCCATTTCTTAACCTCCCAATAAAAAAACAAACACCGGGGAATCCCCTGCAATTCCTGTCACCGACAAATTTCAGCCCCGGCAAGCCGGGGTCGTTTAGCGATCACGCCTGTGCGAGCGCCTGTATCTTGAATCCTTTTTTTAATTTGCGTGGCACGGCAATATTTTTTAGCTCCACGTATCGCGGCATTCCGTTTCGGTAAGGCGGGTAATCCTCGCCATGAATCAATGGCGCCAGATATCGCCGGCCAGCCGCCGTGATGCCAAAGCCGTCTTTGCTGATGTAGCGGGCGGGCATCATTTTCTCCCGGTTGGCAACCCGGCTCAACGGAGTATGCCCGATCGACCAACGATAGGGGTGATCCGATTTGCGGACGATGATCGGCATGATCGCATTGTGACCTTTGAGGGCCAGTTCCACCGCCGCTTTGCCAACCGCGTAGGCCTGTTTCACATCGACGCTGGATGCGAGGTGCCGTGCAGAGCGCTGCAGGTAGTCCGCAACCGCCCAGTGATATTTATAGCCGTGTTTTTTCTTGATCATTTCCGCGACGACTGGCCCGACGCCACCGAGCTGAGCGTGGCCAAATGCATCCCGGGTTCCGGCCTCAGCCAGGAAGCGGCCATTCCTGAAGCGGGTGCCTTCCGATACGACGATCACGCAATATTCATACTTGGCGACGCATTCCTTTACCCGGGTCAGGAACCGCGTCTGCGCAAACGGCACTTCCGGTAGCAGGATGATATGCGGGGCATCGCCGGGCTTTTCTCCCGCCAGGCAGGCTGCCGCGGCTATCCATCCTGCATGCCTGCCCATGACTTCGAAGACGAAAACCTTGGTTGAAGTGCGCGCCATGGAGGCCACATCCAGTGCAGCTTCGCGGGTTGAGACGGCGATGTATTTGGCTGCCGAACCAAAACCCGGGCAGGTATCGGTGACCGGCAGGTCATTGTCCACCGTTTTCGGTATGCCGATACAGGTGACCGGATAGCCCAGTTGACGACCGATCCGCGATACCTTTAGTGCGGTATCCATGGAATCGCCACCGCCGTTATAGAAAAAATAGCCGATGTCGTGCGCCTTGAACACTTCGATCAGGCGCTCGTATTCCGAGCGGTTTTCTTCCAGGCCTTTGAGTTTGAACCTGGCGGACCCAAATGCCCCGCCCGGCGTGTGGCGCAGCGCGGCAATTGTGGCAGCGCTTTCCTTGCTGGTATCCACCAGGTCTTCCAGTAACGCGCCGATGATGCCATTGCGGCCGGCATAGACTGTGCCGATTCTGTCGCGGTGTTTCCGCGCGGTTTCGATGACGCCGCAAGCCGAGGCGTTGATCACAGCGGTCACACCGCCCGACTGCGCATAAAAGACGTTTTTCTTGGGCATCGTTTTTTTGTCTTGCCCGGGGTCGGGCCGGTTTAAACAGCGGCCAAGCATACCTGATTCCGGCGCTCGCATCATAAGGTTTGACCTAATCTCCCGCTGACGTTAGGGTTCCGGCCTTCACGGTCGGTAGCAGTCAAGGAAGGAGCCGTTTTGAGGATCGTATTGCTGGGCGCACCGGGTTCAGGCAAGGGTACCCAGGCGCAAAAACTGGTTGCTGGTCATGGAATTCCGCAGGTTTCTACCGGAGATTTATTGCGCGCGGAACTGAAATCGGCAAGCGCGCTGGGCTTGCGGGCCAAGACAGATATGGATGCTGGCCGGTTGGTATCGGATGAACTGGTACTGCAAATAATCAAACGGCGCCTGGAAAGGGATGATGCGCGCAACGGGTTCATCCTCGATGGATTTCCTCGTAATAGCATGCAGGCGGAGGATCTGGCTCAGTTACTGACCGATATCGAAAAACCGCTGGATGCAGTTCTGCTGCTCGATATCGATCCGGAAATCCTGAGCAAACGGCTGACCGGCCGACGCACCTGTTCCGTTACCGGCAAGGTCCTCAATATTCATTTTTCCCCGCAGCGGGATCTGGACGCATGTATCGCCGCCGGCGGAGAATTGCTTCATCGCGATGACGACAACGAGGAAACCATCGCCAATCGTCTCAATGTATACCTGGAACAAACCCGGCCTTTGATCGAGTTTTACCGCTCGGCCGGTTTGCTCAGAGTGGTCGATGCGATGGGGACGGTCGAGGAAGTCTCCCAGCGGATGCAAGAGGCTCTCAATTTTTGAAGGCCCTTCTACCTGGTCCCGGCCGCGATTGCCAGCAAGTCACCGCCGATAACTTCACGGCGCCAGCCACGGGTGGCCCTGGTGTCTGTTTCGCCGCGGGCCAGCGCCTGCAAGTCACGCCTGCCCGCGAGTAATTCGGGTTGCACCTGTAGTTCGCCGGCGCGCTGCACCAGCAGGACCTTGAGTTTTTTTAGCAGGGCCTTTTCCGCCTCACCGAGCCGCGCGATGCTGTTGCCCGGGACCGATTCGCCAGTTTCCTGGGCCAGCGCCGTGAGCATCGCAGATCCATAACGCCTGAGTTTTGCTGTCGGCAGGTGCTTGATTCCGGCCAGGTCTTCAGTTTTTTCGGGATTCCGGCGGGCCAGTTCGACCAATGGCGCGTCCCTGACAATCCATTGCCTTGGCCGATTTTCGTGCTTCGCGGTTTTCTCGCGCCAGCCGGCCAGGGCTTTGAGTCTCACGCGCTGTTTTGCCACCAGTTTGCCGGCCCCTTTAACTCGCTGCCATGCAGTGTGGTCGTCTTGTTCATACAACTTGCGGTTATACAGTTCGACGCTGTCTTCCTTGAACCAGCGTTCGCGATCGCCATTGATGATTTGCGCTTGCAAGCGTTCCATCATCGGGATCAGGTACAGAACATCTTCGGCCGCATAATCAAGTTGTGCCTGGGTCAGCGGTCTCGCGCACCACTGGGTGCGGGTCTGGGATTTACTGAGGCTGACGCTCATCAGTTGCTCCACCAGCGTCGAATATCCAAGTTGCAGGTTATCGCCCAGGCACGCGGCCGCGATCTGGGTGTCGAATACCGGTTGCAGAGGTTCATCCGCGAATTGCAACAGCAGTTCGAGATCCTGGCGAGCGGAATGCATGATTTTTAGTTGCTTGCGGTTCGCCAGTAATTCGAACAAGGGGGCGAGATCCGGTATCGTCAGGTTGTCGATCAGGAATATCGCGTGCCGGGTTGCGATCTGCATCAGGCATAACTGGGAATAATAAGTATCTTCGCGCCGGAATTCGGTGTCCAGCCCGATCATCGGCGAACTGGCGATTTGTGCAATCGCATCAGCGAGATCAGCCTCGTTGCTAATAATTCGCACGGCTAATGTGGGAATGTTGCTCACAAAGACATACCTGTGTTGCACCCGTGGAAGTATCCGGCGATTGTTTGATTGGGTGAAATCCGGGCAGAGGGTATCATGCCCACTGACTGGCACGACAGGACGCAGACATGAGCCTTCTGCTGAAGGTATTCGCTGGAATCGCTTTTTTTCGCCGCGGACCGGAAGATCTGCCGGCGTCCCGGTTTCTGCTGGTGTTTAGTCTGCTGTTTTATACCGCCGGGACCATAGCGACATCATCGGTTTACGCGGAGGATGCGAAGCAGATTTTTCTCGAAGCGCTGGCTGATGTCAGCATGATGCTGCTTTGGTATGGTTCGTTGCTGGTTATTTACCAACGCCGTGCCCGCCTGCAACAAACACTGACTGCGTTATTCGGAACCGGCGCGTTGCTCTACCTGGTTGCCTTCCCGGTAATGAACTGGATGCAGCATCTGCTCGATGCGCAAACCGACCCACAATTGCCGACCTTGCTGATGATGGTCATATTGATTTGGTCGATTGCGGTGGTGGGTCAAATCGTTCATCGGGCGCTGGATATTCGATTCGGCTTGGGAATATTGATTGGTATCTGTTATTTTTTTTCCAGCGTGGCAGTCTTTTCATTTCTGTTTGGCGCCGATTCCTGAGACCGGATCCCGATGCACATACACATACTTGGCATTTGCGGGACTTTTATGGGCGGCGTGGCGGCGCTGGCAAGAGAAGCCGGCCATAAGGTCACCGGCAGCGACCGGCAGGTTTATCCGCCAATGAGCACCCAGCTCGAGTCTCTCGGGGTCGCGATCCTGGATGAAGACGATCCGGCGCAACTGGAATCCCGACCCGATGAGGTCATTGTTGGCAATGTGATGTCACGCGGCCGGGGCGTCGTAGAAGCGTTGCTGAACAGTAACTTGCCCTACACCTCGGGACCGGAATGGCTGGCCCGGAATATACTAAAGGACCGCTGGGTGCTCGCCGTTGCCGGGACCCACGGCAAAACCAGTTGCAGCAGCATGCTGGCGTGGATTCTGGAAGATGCCGGCCTGAACCCGGGATTTCTGATCGGCGGTGTGGCGGGAAATTTTTCCGGCTCGGCACGACTGGGTGACGCGCCGTTCTTCGTGGTCGAGGCGGATGAGTACGATACGGCGTTTTTTGACAAACGCGCAAAATTTGTTCATTACCGGCCGCGCACCCTGGTGTTGAATAATCTCGAATATGATCATGCCGATATTTACCCGGACCTGTCTGCTATCGGGACGCAGTTTCACCACCTGGTTCGAACCGTGCCTGGCGATGGCCTTATTGTCTGCAATGGCGATGACGATAATTTGACTGAGGTGATCGGGCAGGGCTGCTGGACCCGTTGTGAAAAATTTCTTGGGGATGGTGAGTGGCAGGCAAGGCACGATCCGTCCAGCCAACGATTGCAAATCAGTTTTGCCCAAACGGATCAGGCTGAGTGCAGTTGGCAGATGAACGGCGATCATAATGTTGCCAACGCGCTTGCCGCGGTGGCCGCGGCAAGACATGCTGGTGTTACGCTGGCCTCGTCCGTGGCATCGTTGAGCCGCTTTGCCGGTGTCAAAAGGCGGATGGAATTGCGTGGTGAGGTAAGGGGCGTTTCCGTGTATGACGATTTTGCCCATCATCCGACGGCGATCAGGGCGACGCTTGAAGGGATTAAAGAGGCGCACCCGGGATCTCGTATTCACGCGGTGCTCGAGCCCCGTTCCAATACCATGCGCCTGGGCGTCCATCGCGATCGCCTCGCCGAATCCCTGCGGCCGGCCGATCGGTCCTGGTTGTTCAGGCCAGCCGATCTAGCCTGGGATCTCGACGAAAGCATGGCTCTGCCAGGTCAGCACTTCAGCGTTTATGACGATACCGATGAGATGACCATGGATATCGTGGATGATGCGCGCGAGGGTGATATCGTCGTGGTGATGAGCAACGGCGCGTTTAACCAAATTCATCAAAAGTTGCTGGATGGCCTGGCAACCGATACTGGAGCCTGATCAGTGGACCGGCAAGACGCAAAAAAAACCATAAGCCTGGCCTGGAGCGGTGCTTCCGGCGCGCAATACGGCATCCGCTTGCTCGAGTGTCTGCTTGGCGCCGGTCACCGGGTTTACCTGATGTTGTCCAAACCCGCCCAGATCGTAATTGCGGAAGAAACGGATTTAGCTTTGCCGGGCCGCAGCAGTGAAATTGCCCGCGTCCTGCAAGAAAAATTCTCGGTTTCCGAGGATCGGCTGCGGGTTTTCGGTCGAGAGGAGTGGACCGCGCCGGTGGCCAGCGGGTCGGCAAGAATTGATGCGATGGTGATTTGCCCTTGCAGCATGGCGACCGTGTCAGCGGTTGCCGCCGGCGCCAGCAAAACCCTGATCGAAAGAGCCGCCGATGTCATGCTCAAAGAGGGGCGCAAACTGGTTCTGGTGCCGCGGGAGACCCCATTTTCGATCATCCACCTGGAAAATATGCTGCGGCTGGCCAGGGCAGGCGCCATCGTTCTGCCCGCCAGTCCGGGTTTCTATGGGCGGCCGGAAAGCGTGGACGAACTGGTCGATTTTGTGGTCGCGCGCATACTGGACCAGCTGGATATTCCGCATCAGCTTTTAAAACCCTGGGGCAGTTAAAACGGCCAGTGCGATCCGTTGCCTAGCAACCAGCAACCGCCGGTTGTCCATATGACCCATATCAATGGCTGGCAAATTGCCGGTCGCATACTATGCTTAGACCAGAGGGGACTAGAGATATTTCCCGCTGTGAAATCGGCACCATGAATCTGCAGACCATAGCCCTGTTTCCTTTACATACCGTCCTGTTTCCCGGCGGACCGCTACCGCTGAGAGTTTTTGAAACCCGTTACCTGGACATGATTCGCCGCAGTCTCAAAGGCGAACAGGATTTTGGCGTTATCCAGATCCAGTCGGGTTCCGAGGGAGAGACTTCATCTATCTATTCGACGGGTACGATTGCCAGGATCGTCGACTGGAGCCAGGGTGACGATGGCATCCTGGGGATCGTGGTTCACGGGGGAGCCAGGTTTCGGGTTTTGCAGGCGGAGACGCTTCCCGATGGGCTGAATGTAGGGCGCGTGGACGTCCTCGAAGAAGACCCGGGAACCCTGGTGCCGGTCGAATATGCGCTGATGGCCGAAGTGCTGGAAAAAATTCTGAATAGCCTGGAAGAGCAATACGCGAGCGTCAGCAGAGACATGCAAAACGCCGGTTGGGTGGCCAATCGGCTGGCAGAGTTGCTGCCGCTGGACATGGTCGACAAGCAGGCGTGTCTGGAAATCGCCGAACCGTTGGCCCGGCTGCGTCAGTTACAGGGCATGATCCGGGAGAGCAGGGCCGACGACGAATAATCATCGTTGCCGTTCTAGTTACAGGTCGCTGAATACCTTCGCTGCCGCCTCCAGCGTCGTTTCAATATCCTGCTCGCTGTGTGCCGACGAGATAAATCCCGCCTCGAAGGCCGATGGGGCGAGATAAATGCCGGCATCGAGCATGCCGTGGAAGAATTTTCTGAAACGATCCTGATCGCAAGCCATGACCTGTTCAAAGCAGGTGACCGGCGAGTCGTCGCTAAAAAATATTCCGAACATGCCGCCGACGGCGTTGCTGCTGAACGGCACCCCTGCCTGATCCGCGATCTTCTGCAGTCCCGCGCTCAGCTCGTTGCAGCTTTTCTCCAGGCGGTCATGGAACCCGGGTTCGCTGATCAACTCCAGGGTCTGCAATCCCGCGCTCATGGCGATCGGGTTGCCGGACAAGGTGCCGGCCTGGTAGACCGGGCCCAATGGCGCAAGCTGTTCCATGATGTCACAGCGGCCGCCAAAGGCGCCGACCGGCATGCCGCCGCCGATGATTTTTCCCAGGGTGGTCAGATCGGGCATCACGCCATAGCGTTGCTGTGCTCCGCCCAGTGCGACCCGGAATCCGGTCATGACCTCGTCAAAAATCAGCACGCTGCCATGTTCGCTGCAAAGTTTTCTCAATTCCTCGAGGAAGCCGGCAACCGGCGGAACGCAGTTCATGTTGCCGGCTACCGGTTCCACGATGACGCAGGCGATGTCCTTGCCATGCTGGGCAAAACATTGCAGCAACTGTTGTGGATCGTTGTAGCGCAGGCATAAGGTGCTGGCGGCAACTGCCTCCGGGATGCCGGGTGAGGTCGGCACGCCAAGCGTAAGAGCGCCTGACCCCGCCTTGACCAGCAGGGAATCGGAGTGGCCGTGATAACAGCCTTCAAACTTGAGCAGCAACTCGCGCCCGGTATATCCCCGAGCCAGTCGTATCGCGCTCATGGTCGCCTCGGTTCCCGAACTGACCATGCGAACCATTTCCACCGATGGCACCAGGCGGCAGACCAGTTCGGCCAGCTCGGTCTCGATTTCCGTAGGTGCGCCAAAACTCAGGCCCAATCGGGCTCGTTCGGTGACCGTTTGAATCACTTTCGGGTGCGCATGACCCAAAATCATGGGGCCCCACGATCCAACGTAGTCGATGTACTCGCGGCCGTTGCTGTCGGTAACGCGTGAACCCAATGCCTTGCTGATAAAAACAGGTTCACCACCTACGCCGGCAAATGCACGGACCGGGGAGTTCACGCCACCCGGTATGTATTTCGTTGCATGGCTAAAAAGAGTCAATGCTTTCTCCGTGGTTTAGCCTGACCATCCGGCGAACCTTTCCTGGGTCGGGTTTCATAACTGCAAGTGTAGCGGAGTCTGTCTGACCTGGGACTAATCTACTGTGGCGGCCTGAAATAGTCCCATATATTCGATCATTCTGGTTTTATAGAATCACTATTTGCCATGATCGATCGAAAGTCTCGTCTCTATTTCCCACCGGTCTCGCTTCGATCCCCTAAATCAGACAGGCTACCGGAGAACATGCGACAATGCAGCCAGGGTTTGACTAGGAAAACGGTGTTTGATGAAAGCCTATATGTGCGTTATTTGCGGGTATATTTATGAAGAAGAGCAGGGCGATCCGGGTTCCGGAATCGAACCGCGTACCCGCTGGGACGACGTGCCCTTGTCGTGGCGCTGCCCGGATTGCGGCGCCGGCAAGGAAGACTTCGAAATGGTCGAAATCTAGACCCGCACTCATGATCCACGATCCCTGGCGACAGGCAGGCTAAAGCCGGCGCCGGTTACAAGCGGTGGATTTTGAATCCGCGCTTACGAAGCAATTCGATCACACCATGCTCGCCGAGCAGGTGCAGTGCCCCGACGATGACCATATAGTCTTGCGTGCCCAGCCGGAGAATTTCTGTCAGTTGCTGCTCCCACGCCAGGTTCCGCTGGTCGATCAGCTCATCGAACAGCTCCGGATATTCGTCGAATGAATCGAGCAATAACATTTCGAGCGCTTGTACGTCGCCCGTTTTCCACGCCTCCAGCAGCTTTTTGATCTCACCCGTCAACTGGTCGAGTTCCGCCAGCGTTTTTTCGAGAAACATGGCCTGGTCGGCATCACTCAAAGAGGCAAAGATATTCAGCTGTTGCTCCATGGTTTCCAGACCTTCCACTGGCTTGTTATCCGCCATCGCCTGGCGGAGGAAGTGCTGCTCAACACCGATCTCCGGTGAGTAGCCGGCCTGCCTCAGCGACCACTCCAGCACCATCAGTGCGGCAAACCATGGGCGCACCGCGGCGTATCGTTCCAGGTCTATGCCCAGCGCCAGCGCACTTTCTCTGGAACGGTTGAAGGAGGCGTCGCCCATCAAGGATCTGAGACTGCTGCCGCCCGGAGCCATCGCCAGTGAACGGATCAACGTGGTACTTTCCAGCGGGTCCAGGTCGTCGAGATCGAGTTCCATGATCAACGCATCTGATTTCCGGTAAACCTCGCTCAATACAGCGGGCAGTGGGTAGTCTTCCTCGCGCAGGACATGAATCGATCCGGCCAGGTACAGCGTTACCTGGTCTGATTGCACGGCATAAACCAGACCCCGTTGTTCCGGGCCGGCCACTGCTGCCAGTGATGGGATGAGAAATACGAGCAGCGCAACGGCGTTGAAAAATCGGCGGGGATAGCGGGATTTCGGGGTATTCATGTCAGCTGCCTCTCGCCGGCTGGTTTTGCCTGGCCAGGTAAATAATTCTCGCCGACGCTTCCAGGGCACATGTCCACTTGTAAGCGAGATCCAGGTTTTCGCCGTGCGCGTAAACCCCGTGGCCTTTGACAATCGCAACTTTTGCCTGGCTCAGTGCCTCGGCAACGGCGGCCGGCGACTGGGCCAGGTAATCGCTGTATTCGATGTTCAGCAACGGCACGTGATCGAAATAAAAGGCGCCCTCAAAATCCCTCGGCGCCAATTCCTCACCATCCAGCGTCAAGGCGATGCAATGCGGGCCATGGCTGTGCAGAATCGCGTTGGTCGTTGGCGAGCGACGGTAAACCGATAGGTGCAACGGGGCATCCAGTGAAGCGCCAGCCGGCGGATCTTCATCCAGGACGCAGCGTATAAGGTTTTTGGCAACCAACGTATCCGCGCAGCAGCCGCTGGGGGTTACCCAGACCCCGTCTTGGTTTCTTATCGAGGCATTGCCGGAGTGAGAATCGTTCAACCCGTACTGCCGCAGCCAGCGGTAATATCGCACCAGTTCGTCTTTCGAGTTCATCGACGCATTCTATGGGAAGCGATGCTTGCGCGGGAAGTCTGCCGGTATTAACGGGCAGCGGTTTTGTCGGCAGGGGTGTTCATCCATTCGACACCGCTGTCGATGGAGCCATCGGCAGCCAGTTCCAGCCAGCGAAACCCGGGCGGCAACTCATCCAGTGCAAAATCGTCGCTATGGGGTTTGAACTGGGCACAGGTCGAGGGGCTGCTCAGGTAGCGCACACCGTTGCGGATGTTGTCGGACTCCTGGTGTACGTGGCCCCAGACCACACCGCGCACGTTGGCATAACGGTCAATGATCTCGAGAAACTGGTCGGCATTGCGTAGCCCCACGCTGTCGAGCCAACGGCTGCCCATATTGATGGGGTGGTGGTGCAGGCACACCAGTACATGTTTGTTGTCTGCCTCGTCGAGCAAACCATCGAGCCGTTCGAGTTCGCTGTCGCGCAGCAGACCACCGGCGTCGACCGCCAGCCAGGTATCGAGGAAAATCATTCTCCAGGTCGCCAGGTCTGCGTGGCCGCAGTATTGGAATGGGGTATCCGACAGGATCTCCCGCATCGTTTCCGGATCGTCGTGGTTGCCCGGCAGGGTAAATACCCTGGCATTGTTCCTGGCGGCAAACCGTCTCAGCAACTTGTGAAAATGCTCATATCCTTCCCGGGTGCCGTCATGAACCAGGTCGCCGGTGGCTAGAATTGCATCGGGTAGCCAGCCAAGACCCGCAGTCTGATCCAGGACGTCCTGCAGCGAGCGATAAGTGTCGACGCCACGCATGGCGCGACCGATGTTGGCGCTCAGGTGCGGGTCGGTAACCTGCAGGAGTCGCAGAGTGTCGCCGTGGCCCGGATTGTCCGTCACGGTATTCATAGAGACGAATGATATCATTAGGATTTTAACCAGGATGCGAACTGTGTCAAAGCGTACGATAAAGCTGGATCAGCCGCTGTACGATTATTTGCTCGAAATATCGCTCCGTGAGGCCCCGATTTTAAAGGCTTTGCGCGAAGAAACGGCGGCAGATCCCATGCACAATATGCAAATAGCGCCTGAACAAGGCCAGTTCATGGCCTTGCTGGCGAAGCTAATCGATGCGCGGCGGTATATCGAAGTCGGTGTTTTTACCGGTTATAGCAGCCTGGCTGTCGGCCTGGCCTTACCCGATGATGGCGAGATTATCGCCTGTGATGTCAATGCGGAGTGGACCGGTATCGCCAAACGGTACTGGCGGCAGGCGGGCCTGGAGGGGCGCATACACCTGCACCTGGCGCCGGCGAACGAAACCCTGCAGATGCTGCTGGACCAGGGTCAGGAGGAGCGGTTCGATTTCGCCTTTATCGATGCCGACAAGGAAAGCTATGCCGCCTATTACGAATTGCTGTTGCGGCTTATCCGTCCCGGCGGGCTGATTGCTGTCGACAACGTATTGTGGGGCGGCGCGGTAATCGATCCCGACAAGAATGACCCGGACACCGAGGCGATCCGCAAATTCAACCGCTCACTGCTGGGGGACGCGCGGGTGGACATCAGCCTGGTCCCGATCGGTGACGGCCTGACGCTGGCGCGCAAGAAAAACTTCTGAGTCCAGTGATTCATAGGCTTTGGTTTTTGCCGCCTGAGTGGTGGAATAGCTCACGAAGATATATGCTTGATCCGATTCAATGCGTATATGCGGGAATCGAAACCCAATCACAGTGAAGGGGAGAAATAGAATGCCAAAAAGATCAATACTGCTTCTTCTTTGTACGATCTTTGTACTTTCCATTGGCCTGAGCGCCACGGGATACGCTAAAAAGCCGGAGAACGGTAACGGTAAGGGTAATGGGAAGCCTGACAAATCTGGTACAAGCTGCGAGATCAACTTCTGCATTGACTTCGCCGATAGTCATGAGGTCACCAGTGATGGCTTTGACGGTGGCGAATACTGCCATGGTACAGACAAGGTATTGGTGTTTACCGGAAACGGTCCCGGTTTTGGCTTCGATACCATGCAAAGCGGAAAAGGCAAGTCAATGACTCGGTACCTCAATATCAATATCGATGTGGCGGATAGCGGAATACGCGCGCTGCAAAAAAAGGTTGTTCTTAAGTTCGACAAAAGTGGTGACCCGAGTGGTCTTGACCTGTGTTCCTTGGATAGCGAGAGCGTTAGCGGTGGCCAAGAGGGGATGGTTGGTCTCGCCATCAGTTACAAGGTTGATGGGGCTACAGACAACAGCAATACCTTGACTTATGGCGCCCCGGCAGGTGCGCCCTGTGGGACGAAGGTAACGGTCACGCGCATAAACGATGGCACTTGGACGATTGCTGCGACCAAAGCCTGTCTGTGGGATGGCCAGAAGGACGCATTGGTTTTTAAGGGTAGCGTTAATCGGGAAATCATTGATGATGATGTTGATGCCAGTTTCTTCGCCACCATAACCGAGATTCAGTGACTTGTGAGCCACCCGCGGAGCACGCTGAAATTCCGGCGTCTCGAGAGGACCCATTCGTCGAGATAAACGAACTGGCGTGTCCCGCCCAGAGGTGTAACCGAGGCGTGGCACGGCGATCTGTTTTAAGCGAAGCAGGATAATCGCCCATGAGACGATTTTCTCTCCTGGGGCTCTCACTCTTGGCACTCTTCGCCGTTCTGTTCTGGCTTCTCCCAAGCCAACATGAGCGCTTGCCTCTGAACGATGACCCTGCTCCGGTGACGGAACAGAACAATCCTTCAGATTGGGTCCAACGCCAGCCGAACGAGAAGCGATCGCTGCCGCTCGACGAGGCGCACATGCAACAGCAGGACAGTGAGAGCGCATCGGTAATCGTGCTTCAGGGTTGGGTAACGGACCTGGACACTCGCCCTATCGCGGGGGCGACTATTTTCCTGCGACCGAGCACAGCTCTGACCAGGGCCAACCCGGTGCAGCGCGATCGCATCCTTCGCGAGCGTGCCCTCGGTCGAATTTCGTTGCTACCCCCTAAGGTGGTCGCCCAGGCGATCACCAACGCCGATGGCCGCTATCTGATCCAGGTGCAAGCGCTGCCACCGGCCGTCTACCAGGTGGTTGCACGCCAGGAGGACTTTGCACCGCAACGGCAGTCCTGGACCTGGGTCGGCGAGTCGGATGAACTCGACTTTCAGTTGGGTCCGGGCACATCGATCTCGGGTCGAGTGCTGGATTTGGATGGCAGTCCGCTGGCGGGAGCAGAGATAGAAGTGCTCACCCAGGGCGACGAGGGACGCGGTAACTGGTCGGGTGAAGCCGAGCTGATCGATCAGACTCGCAGTGACGCCGGAGGCTATTTTCGACT
>JACZVC010000028.1 GCA_022572885.1 Pseudomonadota bacterium
CGGACACCGAGGACGTATTCGAGGGTCGCGATCGCGGGACGGGCGAGCTCAAGTGGACCGGCAGCCGCGTCGACCTCGTCTTCGGTTCGAACTCTGAGCTCCGGGCGATCGCTGAGGTCTACGGGAGTGACGACGCCGAGCAGAAGTTCGTTCGTGACTTCGTTGCTGTGTGGGATAAGGTCATGAATCTCGATCGCTTCGACCTTGCCTGATCTCAGCGAGGTGATCACTCCGCAACATACGTCGACGATATTCTAATCGAATTTCGGAGACTCTCTGACCTCGGCCCGTATAACTCGTTGATTCCGGATAGCAGTAATTTGAAGGCAACGATGCTGATCGAGTACCCGGATATCGTGCAGCGCCGTGTAAAATTAAAAAAACTGCTTGGCATCGAGGACAGGGTCTTCGTGCAGGTCGCCGGGCATGCGCCCGTGTTCGCCATCGCCGATGACGACCTGGAGCGCAGCACCGGGGAAAAAACTTCGGCCGTGCACTTTTTGCGTTTCGAACTGAGCGCGGAAATGATCGCCGCGCTCAAATCCGGGGCCGGCTTGTCCGCCGGCGTCGATCATCCGCATTACTCGTGCCCGGGAGAGCTGCTGGGCAGCGATCTGCTGGGATCCTTGCTCGGCGACCTCGCCTGAAAAAAGCCGTATCCGTCACCGTCGCGATCAGGTTAGAATCGCGGCTACAAAAGGGACTGCAGCTGGAATAAGGATGAGCCGCCAATATACCGCCTCCGACATCGAGGTCCTCAGTGGACTCGAACCGGTACGCAAGCGACCGGGTATGTACACCGACACCAGTCGCCCGAACCACATGGCCCATGAAGTTGTCGATAACAGCGTCGATGAAGCGCTGTCCGGTTACTGCAAAAACATCAAGGTGATTTTGCACCGGGACGGGTCGCTCGAAGTCGAAGACGACGGCCGCGGAATGCCGGTCGATATCCATCCCAAGGAAAAGATTCCCGGGGTCGAACTGATCCTGACCCGCCTGCACGCGGGCGGCAAATTTTCCGACCAGACTTACCAGTATGCCGGTGGCTTGCACGGGGTCGGCGTGTCGGTGGTCAATGCCCTGTCAAAAAACCTGGAAGTCTGGGTGCGCCGCGATGGCAAGGAATACAACCTCGGTTTCAGCGGCGGCCGGCTTACTTCCAAAATGGAGGTGGTCGGCGAGGTCGGCAAAAAGAACACCGGTACCACCATTCGATTCTGGCCGGATCCGCAGTATTTCGACAGCGACAAGTTTTCGGTTGCGAAACTCAAACACCTGTTGCGTGCGAAGGCGGTTCTTTGCCCCGGTCTTAAAGTCAGCCTGAAAAACGAAAAGACCAGGGAAAAAGACAGCTGGGAATACAGCGGAGGTCTGGACGAATACCTGATCGAGGAAATCGGCAATGGCGAATGGCTGCCGGAAGATCCCTTCGCAGGCAGTTTGCGGGGCAACGAGGAAGCCGTGGACTGGTCGCTGGTCTGGTTGAGCGAGGGCGGGCAAGACATCGCCGAAAGCTATGTCAACCTGGTGCCGACCACGCAGGGAGGCACCCACGTAAATGGTTTGCGCAGTGGCCTGACCGAAGCGCTCAGGGAATTTTGCGAGAACCGAAACCTGTTGCCGCGCGGTCTGCGGCTGGCGCCGGAAGATGTCTGGGAGAAGGTCAGTTATGTCTTGTCGGCCAAACTCAAAGACCCGCAATTCTCGGGCCAGACCAAGGAGCGCCTGTCGTCACGCGAAAGCGCGGCGTTCGTGTCGGGCGTGGTCAAGGACGCCTTCGCGCATTGGCTGAACCAGCACCCCGACACCGGCGACAGCATTGCCCAGATTGCGATCAGCAGCGCGCAACGCCGGCTCAAGGCCAGCAAAAAAGTGGTGCGCAAGAAAATCACCAGCGGACCGGCGCTGCCGGGCAAGCTGGCGGACTGTACCTGTCAGGAGCCGGAGCTGACCGAACTGTTCCTGGTCGAGGGCGATTCGGCCGGGGGCTCGGCGAAGCAGGCCCGGGAAAGGTTCAGCCAGGCGATCATGCCCCTGCGCGGTAAAATTCTGAACACCTGGGAAGTGGATTCATCCGAGGTGCTGGCATCCCAGGAAGTTCATGACATCAGCGTCGCGCTGGGTGTGGATCCTGGCAGCGATGACCTCAAGGGCTTGCGCTATCACAAGATTTGCATCCTCGCGGATGCGGACTCCGACGGCTTGCATATCGCGACGCTGCTTTGTGCTTTGTTTTTGCGGCATTTTCCGCAACTGGTCAGGCAAGGGCACGTGTATGTCGCGATGCCGCCGTTGTACCGCATCGATGTCGGCAAGTCGGTTTATTACGCGCTCGACGATGCCGAAAGGGACGGCCGCCTGGACCAGATCGCGGCGGAAAAAATCAAGGGCAAGGTGCTCGTGACCCGCTTCAAGGGCCTGGGCGAAATGAGCCCGTCCCAGTTGCGCGTGACCACGATGTCGCCGGATACCCGGCGGATGATCCGGCTGACCATCAGCGCCCGCGACCAGACCGAAAAATTGATGGACATGCTGTTGTCGAAAAAGCGTGCCCAGGACCGCAAGGAATGGCTCCAGAAAAAAGGCGATCTCGCCAGCATTTGAAAACTTTGATGATGCATTGAAACGGTACCCGCCATGAAAAACCAGGAACTGAATCTCGAAGGCATCGAGGAACAACCGCTAAAGGTCTTCGCCGAGCAGGCCTATCTCGATTACTCGATGTACGTCATTCTCGATCGCGCCTTGCCGAGCGTCGGTGACGGACTCAAGCCGGTGCAGCGCAGGATCATCTACGCGATGAGCGAGTTGGGTCTGTCCGCCGGGTCCAAGCACAAGAAATCGGCGCGCACGGTCGGCGATGTCATCGGCAAGTTTCACCCGCATGGCGATGCCGCCTGTTACGAGGCGATGGTTTTGATGGCGCAACCGTTTGCTTATCGCTATCCGCTGGTCGACGGGCAGGGTAACTGGGGGTCCACCGACGATCCCAAGTCTTTCGCCGCGATGCGCTATACGGAATCCCGCCTGATGCCCTATGCCAGTGTGTTGCTCAAAGAGCTGGGCCAGGGCACGGTCGACTGGCAGGCGAATTTCGATGGCACGCTGAACGAGCCGGTCACCTTGCCGGCGCGGTTGCCCAACATATTGCTAAACGGCGCCACCGGTATTGCGGTGGGCATGTCGACCGATATACCGCCGCATAATCTGAATGAAGTGGCCACTGCCTGCATACGATTGCTCGAAGAACCGAAAACCACCCTCGCCCAGTTGCTGGAACACATCAAGGGACCCGATTTTCCAACCGCCGGTGAAATCGTCAGCCCGCCCGAAGACATCCGAAAAATCTACGAAACCGGCAACGGCACGCTGCGACTGCGCGCGCGCTACGAAGTGGAAAACGGCGAAATTATTATCCACGAATTACCGTGGCAGGTTTCCGGCAACAAGATCCTGGAACAGATCGCCAGCCAGATGCGGGCCAGGAAATTACCGCTGGTCGATGACTTGCGCGATGAATCGGATCATGAAACTCCGGTTCGCCTGGTCATTTCGCCGCGTTCAAACCGGGTTAATGTGGATGAACTGATGTCGCATCTGTTCGCGACCACCGATCTTGAACGTACGGTGCGCGCCAATCTCAACCTGATTGCGCTGAACGGGAAACCCCGTGTTTTCGATCTCAGGGAACTGCTCAGCGAGTGGCTCAAATATCGCCTGGAGACGGTGACCCGGCGTCTTCGTTTCCGCCTGGAGAAAGTCGAGCAACGCATGCACCAGCTCGCCGGGCTGTTGATCGCGTACCTGAACATAGACGAAGTGATTGCGATTATCCGCAGCGAAGACCAGCCCAAACCGAAATTGATGAAGCGCTTCAAGCTATCGGACGAGCAAGCCGAATCGGTACTCAATTTGCGCTTGAGAAACCTGGCCAAACTCGAGGAAATCAGGATTCGGGCCGAGCAGGAAGAGCTGGCCGCAGAGCGCAAGACGCTGGAGCAGATGCTGGGCAGCAAGGCGCGGTTGCGCAAACTGATCATTAGCGAAATCAAGGAAGACGCCGAGAAATACGGCGACGCGCGGCGCACCGTGTTGCAGGAAAAGGCGGCAGCCCAGGCGCTCGACGAGACTGCGCTGGTGCCCAGCGAACCGGTTACCCTGGTGTTGTCGCGACGCGGTTGGGCGCGGGCGGCCAAGGGTCATGAAATCGATCCGCTGTCATTGAACTTCAAATCGGGCGATGCCTTCCAGGCCGCGGCAACGGGCCGCAGCAACCAGCTGGCGATTTTCCTCGACAGCACGGGCCGCGCCTACAGCCTGCCGACACATACGCTGCCATCGGCGCGCAGCCTCGGCGAACCGCTGTCCGGGCGGCTGAAACCGCCGGATGGCGCGGTTTTTGCCGGCGTCATGATGGGCGAGGCCGATGACAAATGGCTGCTGGCCTCCACGGCCGGCTATGGGTTTATCGTGCGCACCGGCGACCTGCAAAGCCGCAACAAGGCGGGCAAGGCGGCGCTCAAAGTGCCACCCGGCGCCGGCGTGGTCGTGCCGGCAAAAGTGGCCGGCGATGCGCAAGAATTGTGGGTGGTGGCGGCGACGAACGCCGGTCACCTGCTGAGCTTCCCGCTCGAAGAGTTACCCGAGATGGCGAAGGGCAAGGGCAACAAGATCATCGGCATTCCGAAAAAGCTGCTCGCCAGCGGCGAGGAAATGCTGATTGCGGTCGCGGTCATCGGGCCGCGGCAAAAGCTGACGATATTGTGCGGCCAGCGCCACATGACCCTGGGCTACCATGAAATGGATCGCTACGAGGGTTCCCGCGGCCTCCGTGGCGCGCTGCTGCCACGCGGCTGGCGCAAGGTGAGTGGTTTGCGAACGGAATAAAACGCGACCGAATGGGTCAAACAGTCTTGTAAACCGGGTAGCGACCCGCATTAATCGTCGGCATACGGAGAGAACCCAGATGAAACGAATCGTGCTTTTCCTGGCGACCAATATCGCCGTCATCCTGATCCTGAGCATCGTCATGAGATTGCTCGGCGCCGATCAGTACTTGACGCAGCAGGGCTACAACTACCAGGCGCTGCTGGTGTTCAGCGCCATATTCGGCATGGGTGGCGCGTTCATATCGCTCAGCCTGTCCAAATGGCTGGCCAAAAGGTCGACCGGCGCGCGGGTGATCGAGAGGCCTAATGGCGAAACCGAGGCGTGGCTGCTGAGGACCGTGGAGCGCCAGGCGCGCCAGGCCGGCATCGGGATGCCCGAAGTCGCCATTTTCCCCAGCCCCCAACCCAACGCATTCGCGACCGGCGCGAAACGGGACGCGGCGCTGGTTGCGGTCAGCGAGGGTTTGTTGCAGCAGATGAGCCGGGATGAAGTCGAAGCGGTACTCGGTCACGAGATTTCCCACATTGCCAACGGCGACATGGTGACCTTGACCCTGATTCAAGGGGTCGTGAATACTTTCGTGATATTCCTGTCGAGGATTATCGGCGGCATCGTTAACCGGGTGGTCTTCCGGTCGAATTCCAACTATGGCATCGGCTATTTCGTATCGGTCATCGTTACCCAGATCGTGCTCGGCATCCTCGCGTCGACTATCGTCATGTGGTTTTCGCGTTACCGCGAATTTCGCGCGGACATCGGCGGCGCGAAACTGGCCGGCCGGCAGAAGATGATCGGTGCGCTCGAAAGGCTGAAAAGTGCGCACGGGCCTGCCCAGTTACCCAAGGAACTCAATGCCTTTGGTATTTCCGGCGGCGGGGAAAGCGGCCTGAAACGGCTGTTCATGAGCCACCCGCCCCTGGACGAGCGGATCCGGGCGCTGCGCGAGGCCAATCTTCATTCCTGAGCAGGACGACCGGTTTATAACCGCGTTTATTTATTGCGCGTTCGGCTCGCCGGCGAGCACGACATCGGGTTCCTGCACATAAAAGCCCTGCATGTATTCGACGCCGAGTTGCCACAAAGTCGCCATGGTATTCGCATCCTGGACTTGCTCGGCGATGGTCAGCACCCGGTGCTCATGCGCGGCGCGTACAAGATCGCGCACCTTGTCCTGCAGATCACTGTTGCCGGCAATGCCCTGCATCAGCGAGCCATCGATTTTTGCGTATCTCACCGACAGCCGTTTGAGCAACTCGGCGGAATTTCGGCCAGTGCCAAAATGCTCCAGGGCCACTTGGCAACCGAGGGAAACGAGCTGTTTGGAAAGCTTGATGCTGGGTTCGACCTGTTGCGCGACATCGGATTCGGTGATCTGAAATACCAGTTTGTCTGCCGGCACTTCCTGTTCGGCCAGTTTTTTGCCCAGCCAGTCGATCAGCGAAAGATCGACCAGCGAGTCCCTCGACAAGCGGACGAAAACCTGGTCGGGATTTTTCGTCTGACAAAAGGACAGTGCGGCGCCGATGACCCAGCGGTCTATGGGCTTCATCAGGTTGTTACGCTGGGCCGCCGGTAGAAAATCATTGGGCAATATCGCGTTGTCCTGTTCATCGAGCATGCGCACCAGCAAATCGAAAATCGCCTGTTCCTTGCCGCCGAGGGTGGCGATCGGCTGATGCAGGAGACGAAACCGGTTCTGGATCAATGCGCTCTTGATGCGTTTGACCCAGGTCGCATCGTAGGCCTGGACCCGGGTATCGGTTTCGCTGAATTCCATGACGCTGAGGCAATTGCCGCCCTTTTTCCTGCCCTTGGCGTTTGCGATCTCGGCGTTTTTCAGCATGTCGCCGGCATCGTCGGATAGCGCTTCCGGCGGGACCATGCCGACGGTAACGGTCAGCGAAATCGACCGGTCTCCAGCGGTATAGGTGTGCTCCGCCATGCGCTGGATCAGGTTGTCTACCCAGGCATCGACGTCCCGGCTGTTGCCGCGGGCCAGCAACGCGCAAAAAATATTGCCGCCAAAACGTCCGTACAAGTCGCCGGGCTGGGTCAGCTCCTTCAGCAATCCCGCCATCTGCACCAGTATGCCTTCGGTCGCCAGTGGCCCGATTTCCTGGGTGATCGAGCCGAACTGGTCGGGTTTCAGATAGATCAGCGCCCGCACACCGCTGGTCGGCTCGCGTTTCATGATGGCGGACAGGCGTTTGAGAAAGTGCATTCGCTGATACAGGCCAGTGGCCGGGTCCAGATGCAGGGCGCGTTTCAACTTTTGTTCCGGCGCCCGGTTTACATCGTGATCGGCCGCGATGGTGATGATTACGTCGCTGTTGCCGGCGCTCGCGGACTTTTCGAGTTTCAAATCCAGCGGCAGGCTGCTGCCATCGCTGATCAAGGCCGAGGCGCTGATCAGATCCAGTTGCAAGCGGCCCAGCGCACAGGCAATCAGTGCGCCTTTGAGGGTGACGTGACTGGAACGAGCGAAGAAATCCAGCAGCGGCTGGTCGAGCAGTTCCTTTGCACTGGTGCGGCCAAACTGTTCCAGCCAGGCCGGGTTTACCTTGGTAATGATGCCCTCGCGGACCACCGCGATCGCTTCCGCCGAGCTATGCAGCGCGGCGGTCAGCTGGTTCTTGTAATCGCGAACCGTCTGGCCAGCCTTGTTCAGCGCTTGTTCCAGCCGAAACGCGCGCAGTTCGCGGGTGACCACCGCCACCAGCCGGCTTGGAAAATTCAGGGAAACCACGTCCTGGGCGCCGATTCTCATTGCGGCGGCGATCCGGTTCTCGTCGACCTCCCGGGAGCAAACGATGACCGGAATGCGGGAGGCGAAGCGGTCCCTGATCTTGATGATCGCTTTCATCAGTTTATCGACTTCATCCTGGAAAACGACGATTAGCTCGGGGTTGATCTGGTTCAGACCGTCGCCCAGCTCGTTGACCTCTGAAATCCATGAACACTGAACCGGATGGCCGGCATTGCGGATGATCTTGTTGAGCGCTTCGACCTGGTCCTGTTGTCCCGCGATCACTATTAGCGGAATCGCGTCGGTGTGTCTTACCATAGCAGCCTCCCTGCGCAACGGTACCCTGATTTTTTTTCTTATGGCTCGCTACTATAGCCGATAACGCATTGAAAAATTGCGTTTTTTGCACACCGGCAGCGCCCGGCCCGAGCTCCAGCCAGGCATCTTATCTGGCTATGGCTGAACGGGTATCATCTCCATTTAAGACAGGAAAACCGATGGCGAGTTACAGCACCAACGAATTTCGATCGGGACTCAAGATCATCATCGATCAAGATCCTTGTGTGATCGTCGAAAACGAGTTTGTAAAGCCGGGCAAGGGGCAGGCATTTAACCGGGTCAGGATAAAAAACCTGAAAACCGGGCGGGTCGTTGACAAGACCTATAAATCGGGCGAATCGGTCGAGGCGGCCGATATCATCGAAACCGAGATGCAATATCTTTACGCCGATGCCGAGTTCTGGCATTTCATGGAGCCCGATACCTACGAACAGCACGTGGCCGACGCCACCGCAGTCGGCGATTCGAAAAAGTGGCTCAAGGATGGAGACCTCTGCCTGGTCACCTTGTGGAACAACACACCGCTGATCGTCGCGCCGCCCAATTTCGTGCAGTTGAAAATCGTCGAAACGGACCCCGGGTTGCGCGGCGATACGGCGCAGGGCGGGATCAAGCCCGCCCGCCTGGAAACCGGCGCAGTGGTCAAGGTCCCGTTGTTCCTGGAAGAGGGCGAGACGGTCAAGGTGGACACGCGCAGCGGTGAATACGTGTCCAGGGTCAAATAATCAGCAAAGCTGCTCGCTGTTGTTGAGATACAGATCGGCCACGGTCTCCAGGCCTTGCTGATCGATCGGGTCGAAACGCGCCAACCGCGGGCTGTCTATATCCAGCACGCCCAGCAAGGTACCGTCTTTGAGCAGCGGAACCACGATCTCCGATCGGGAGGCGCCATCGCAGGCGATATGGCCGGCAAACTCGTCGACATTGTCGACGATCAGGGTCTGCCGGTTTTCACCGGCGGTGCCGCACACCCCCTGGCCAAGCCCGATGCGCACGCAGGCCGGTTGGCCCTGGAACGGACCGAGGACCAGCTCCGTGCCCTTGAGAAAATAAAAACCGACCCAGTTGACCTCATCGAGCTCCATGAACAGCAGCGCGGCCAGGTTGGCGGCATTGGCGATCGGGTCGTTCTCGCCGCTGAGCAAGCCTGCGGCCTGCGCGTGAATGCGCGCGTACAGTTTCTCCTTGTCGCTCATGGCTGCACCTTACTATGCCCGGGCAGTATTGAAAGCCATCACCTCGGCGATATCGTTGCTGCCGGCTGCCAGCATGACCACCCGGTCAAAACCCAGGGCGACGCCGGAACAAGCCGGTAGCCCCTGTGCCAACGCGGCGATCAAGCGCTGGTCGATGGCGATCGCGGGTCTGCCGGCCCGCTCGCGCAGCTCGGCGTCATGGGCAAAACGTTGTCGCTGTTCGACCGGGTCCACCAGTTCCTGAAAACCGTTGGCCAGTTCCATGCCCTGGCAGAAGACTTCGAAGCGTTCCGCCTTGCCCGGGTCGTCCGGGCACAACCGGGCCAGCGCCGCCTGTTCCGCCGGGTAGTTATAGATCACTGTCGGCTTTTCGTGACCCAGCCGGGGGACCACCAGCGTGGAAAAAACGAAATCCTGCAACGCGGTCCCGCTTGCCCGATCGGGGATGGCCACCCCCTGCTTATCGAGTGCCGCCAGCCACTTCTGCTCCGCGGGATCGTCCGCGCCTGTCCCGGCAAAGCGCTCGAGCGCTTCCGCGTATTCGAGAAACTCCGGTTCGGCCAGACCGGGCTGGTCGAGCAAGGCGGCCAGCAGCTCGCAGACTTCGCTGGCCAGATCCAGGTAAGTCATCGCCAGGCGGTACCACTCGATCATCGTAAATTCGGGGTTGTGCCGGCGGCCGGCTTCGCCGTCGCGGAACACCCGGCAGACCTGGAAAATGTCGCCGCTGCCGGCAGCCAGCAGCCTTTTCATGTGGTATTCGGGCGAGGTTTGCAGGTAAAAATCAGTCTCCTGGCCCGCCAGGCGAGTGACCAGGCTATCGATGTGCAGGTCGCTAACCGTGTGGGCGCCGATGACCGGCGTCTCGACCTCCAGCAGCGAACGGGCGGCGAAAAAAGCCCTGGCCCGGGCCAGCATCGCGGCGCGCAGCCTGAGTGTTTTATTGCCGCTGCCGGGTCGCCAGTCCGCGTCCATCAGTCGACCCCTGGCCTTGCTTGCGCGCTGGCAAGCGCCAGGGTCTGTCCGAGTTCGACGGCCTGGCCGGGCGCCATTGCCGGGTCCAGGCGGACCGCGTCCCGGGCAAACAAGACGATCACGGTAGAGCCCATGTTGAACCGGCCCATTTCAGCGCCCCTCGCCAGGCGTACTCGCTCATCGTCATAACGTCGGTAATCGATGCGGCGCTCCTTGCGTGGGGTAACATCGCCCGCCCAGACGGTCGCCATCGAACCGACGTTGAACGCGCCCACCAGTATTTGCACAAGCCGTCCGACGGCGGTCGCAAATTCGCAGACGATGCGCTCGTTGCGGGCGAACAGGCCGTCGACGCCGCTAACCGTCGACGGGTTGACGCTGAAAAATTTTCCGGGGAGATAGCGCATCGATAACAACGTGCCGTCTATCGGCATATGCACCCGGTGATAGTTGCACGGCGCGAGATAAACGGTCGCGAAACTGCCGCCATCGAAAACCGCGGCCAGTTCCGCGTCGCCGAGCAACGCCGCCAGGGTGTACGACCTGCCTTTGGCTTGCAACACACGCTGGCCATCGATCTGCCCGGCCTGGCTGACGGTGCCATCCACCGGGCACAGGATTCTTGCGGCGGGACCGCCGAGGGATCGAACGCCGGGTCTCAGTTCGCGGGTGAAAAATTCATTGAAACTCGCGTAGTCGCTGATCTTTGGTTTCAGCGCCTCGTCCATGCGGATCGGATAGAGGCGGCAGAATGCGCGGATGCACAGGTTTTTGAACCAGCGCAGGCGAAGCCGCGTCAGCCGGAAAACCAGGCTGGAGATCAGCCGTTTTGGCAGCAGGTACTGCACGACCACAAAAACCGAGAAGCCGGCTTTGTTCATTGCCCGGCTTTGACCGGAACGCGAAGCGCCAGGTCCGGCTGATCGGCAAAATGCAATACCAGGCGCACGGAATCCCCGGCCACCAGGTTTGCTTGCGGGTCGATCAGCATCAAGTGCGTTCCGCCCGGGCGCAACGATTCCGCCTGGCCCGGTCCAATCGCCAGTTCGCCGATCATTCTCATCCTGGCCACGCCGTCGTGCATGGTGGTGCGGTGGATTTGGACCATGGCAAACGAATCGCTGCTGACGCCGGTCAGCGTGATCGCGGTGGACAGGTTGTTGTTGATCACCAGGTAGGCGGCAAGGCGTTGCGCGCCCGGCGGCGCTTCGCGGATCCACGCAGCGCTGGCGGTAATGGCGCCCGGTCGCACGCAGGCAACCAGCAACGGCAGAAGAAAAAATAATGTAGCCGCGGTGCGCAAACGCCGGCAGCAGCGGAAACTATGTGTGGCCGGTGATAATGAGATAGTCGTCAATGATTTGTTCCGTGATATGCGGTGCGCTGAAAATTCCGCTCAGCCGCCCATCGGGGTCGATCAGGAAAAGCGTCGTGGAATGATCGACCGTATAATTTTGTAGTTGGTCTTCCTGACCGGCCCCAGTCTGCTTTATGGGTGAGTAATTGACCGCTACACCCAGCTCGCGGGTCAGATTCTGGATACGGGCGAACTCACCGGTGAGGCCAATGAAATCAGGATTGAAATACGGCACGTAGGCGGCAAGCTTGTCCACGCTGTCGCGCATCGGGTCCACTGAAACGAAAATTACCCGCGGCGGGCGCTTGCCCTGGTCGGCGATTCCGCCGACGACGCGATTCAAAGTGGCCAGCGTCGTCGGGCAGACATCCGGGCAATTGGCAAAGCCGAAAAACAGAATACTCCAGTTGCCGGCGAGATTTTCCTTGCTAAAGGCTTGTCCGGAATGGCTCAAAAGTTCAAACTCCGGCAGCGGTCTGGGCGCGCGCAACCAGGTGGCGTTGATCGGTTCGAGCGCGGCCTGTTCAGCCGGTATCAGGAAACGGGCGACGACGACACCACCGGCCAGTGCGGCGACGGCCAGCAATACGATCCATGGAGATTTTGCAGCAACAGGCATGGCCGCGCATTATCACACAGCGGCAAGTTTTCGGCATCGGGAAAAACACAAAGCAGCAGATGGACCAGCAAACAAAAACGGTGGCGGATTTTATCAGGCTCGGCACCGTGCAGCTGGAGGAGGCCGGTGTGCACTTCGGTCACGGCACGGACAACGCGCTGGATGAAGCGGCGTGCCTGGTATTCGACGGGCTTGGCCTGGCCCATGAAGATGCCGGCAAACTGGCGGACATGGAACTGGACCAGGCGCAGCGGGAAAAAGTATGCGCGCTTTTTGAACGCAGGGTCAGCGAAAGAAAACCCGCCGCGTATCTGACCGGCAAGGCGTGGTTTTGCGGCTTGCCTTTCAAAGTCGATGAACGGGTGCTGGTTCCCCGCTCGCCGATTGCCGAACTGATCGAAAGCGGGTTTCAGCCATGGATCGCGCCAGGGCAGGCCGGCAGCCTGCTCGATCTGGGTACCGGCAGCGGTTGTATCGCGATTGCCTCGGCCATGGCATTGCCGGACGCGCAGATCAGCGCCAGCGATTTGTCAGCGGATGCGCTGGTACTGGCGCGGGAAAACGCAGCGTTCCATGGTTTGTCGGAGCGCATCGAATTTATCCACAGCGATGTGTTTGCAGGCCTGCGGGGACGAACCTGGGATATCATCGTCAGTAACCCGCCATATGTTGCGGAACATGAAGTGCGCGCACTGCCGGCGGAATATCGGCACGAGCCGGGGATGGGTCTGGCGGCGGGACCCAGCGGTCTGGATATCGTCGATCGTATCCTCGCGCAGGCGGTAGCGATGTTGAACCCCGCCGGCGCGCTTTTTGTCGAAGTCGGCGAGAGCCGCCAACGGCTCGAACGGCAATATCCGGACTGGCCGTTTACCTGGCTGGAATTTTCGCGCGGTGGAGAAGGCGTATTCCTGCTCTATCGAGAGCAAATTGTGAACCAATCGGAGCAGCGGACCCATGTCGGGAAACAGCATCGGTAAATTGTTCGTGCTGAGCAGTTTTGGCGAAAGCCATGGCCCGGCGATCGGCGGTATCGTCGATGGTTGCCCGCCCGGGCTGGAATTGAGCGAGGATGATTTGCAGCGCGACCTGGAGCGCCGCCGCCCGGGCCGTACGCGACACACCAGTCAGCGGCGGGAACCGGATCGGGTGCGGATACTTTCCGGTGTATTCGAGGGTAAAACAACGGGTGCGCCGATCGGCCTGCTGATAGAAAATGTCGATCAGCGCTCGCGCGACTACCAGCAGCTCAAGCATGTTTTTCGCCCCGGCCATGCCGACTACACCTATCAACAAAAATACGGGATACGCGACTATCGTGGCGGCGGCCGCTCGTCGGCGCGGGAAACCGCGATTCGGGTCGCTGCCGGCGCCATCGCAAAAAAATACCTGGCCGGCAGGCTGGGCGTCGAGATCCGCGCTTACCTGGCCCAGCTTGGGCCGTTGCCGTTGCAGGCGGTCGATCTGGCGACCACCGATGACAATGCATTTTTCTGCGCGGACCCGGGGCGCGTGGCGGAGCTCGAAACCTTTATGGATGCATTGAGAAAATCCGGCGATTCGGCTGGCGCGAGGGTCAATGTCGTGGCCCGTGGCGTGCCGCCCGGCCTGGGCGAACCGGTTTTCAGCCGGCTCGATGCCGATATCGCCGCCGCGATGATGGGCATCAACGCAGCCAAGGGCGTGGAAATCGGCGCCGGTTTTGGGTCGGTCGAACAAACAGGCAGCGTACACCGCGACCCGATGCGCCCCGACGGCTTCGTCAGCAACCACGCGGGCGGTATCCTGGGGGGTATTTCCAGCGGCCAGGAGATCCTGGTCAGCGTGGCTTTCAAACCGACCTCCAGCCTGCGGCTGCCGGTCGACACCATCGACGATCAGGGTAAGCCGGTGATAGCGGTCAGCAAAGGCCGCCACGATCCCTGCGTTGGCTTGCGTGCCGTACCGATCGTCGAAGCGATGCTGGCGCTGGTGCTGATGGATCATTATCTGCGACACCGTGCGCAGAATCAGGACGTCGTTTGTGAGACGCTGCCGATACCGGGTTCCCTGGCACAGACATAACGGGCCTCAGGTCGCAAATGGCGAAAAAACTGAATATTGCAGTGGTTGGCGCAACCGGCCTGGTCGGGGAGACGATGCTGGATATCCTGGCCGCGCGGGAATTTCCCGCGGACAAGGTTCACGCCGTCGGCAGCAAACGGTCCTTCGGCAAGACGGTCGAGTTCGGCCGTCGTGAGCTGCCGGTCGAGATGTTGTCCGATTTCGATTTTTCGAAGATGGATCTCGCACTTTTTTCGGCCGGCGCAGCGGTTTCCGCCGAATATGCCGAAAAAGCGGCTGCCGCCGGTTGCGTGGTCATCGATAACACCTCGTTTTTTCGTAACGACGCCGACGTTCCGCTGATCGTACCGGAGGTCAATGAGGACAAAATACAGAATTATCGCCAGCGAAACCTGATCGCCAACCCGAATTGCTCGACTATCCAGCTGGTCGTAGTCCTCAAGCCGTTGCATGACGCGGCGGGTATACGCAGCGTACGCGTCAGCACCTACCAGTCGGTGTCGGGCGCGGGCAGGGAAAAGCTCGAAGAGTTGGCGAGGCAATCGTTGGATCTGCTCGCCGGCAAAGGACGCAAGGATGGCAACGCGGACATCGCGTTCAATGTCTGGCCGCAGATCGATGAGTTTGAGGATAACGATTATACCCGTGAGGAAATGAAAATCGTCTGGGAGACCCGTCGCTTGCTCGGTTTGCCTGAACTCCCGATCAGCGCGACCGCGGTCCGCGTGCCGGTTTTTTTCGGCCACTCGGAAGCGGTCGCTATCAGCACCGAGCAACCGCTGAGCGCCAGCCAGGCCAGGGACCTGCTTGGCCAGGCGCCCGGCGTAAAACTGATGGATGTACCGCGGGACAAGGTGTTTCCGACACCGGCGCTGGATACGCCAAACACGGACGCCGTCTTTGTCGGCCGGGTGCGGGAGGACCTGGCGGGTGATCATGGGCTGAATTTGTGGATAGTCGCGGACAACGTCCGAAAAGGGGCTGCTTTGAACAGCATACAAATCGCTGAAATATTGGTAAAAGCCTATTTGTAAGCTATAGTTAGGCGCTGAAACTAAAGAGGCTTGTTAGGTTGGCGGGGGTTGTCAGTCCGGCAAGCGAATGGTTGGTTGGCAGATATTCTAGGGAGTAGGAATGGTGCGCAAAATTGCGTTTTCGATCTGGCTGACATTGCTGATCGTACCGTTTTCGGCGCAGGGACTGGGCCTCGGCGAAATCACGCTGAATTCCGCTTTGAATCAACCGCTGGATGCGGATATCGAGCTGTTGTCGGTTGAGCGGGAAGATCTGGCGACGCTGACGGCAACGATGGCCTCCGACGATCTGTTTGCCCGTTACGGGCTGGATCGGGCCTCATTTCTCAATTCGATCAGCCTGGATATCAGGAGCCCGTCGGCCGACCGCCATGTCATCCACGTATCGTCGAGCCGCTCGATATCCGAGCCGTTCGTGACCATGCTGATCGAGTTGAACTGGGGGCGGGGCCGCATGCTCAGAGAGTACACGGTGCTGCTCGATCCACCGGTATTCGCTGCCCAGCCAGCGCAGCCTGCGCCGACACCGGTAGCGCCGACACCGCGCGCGACCACCGGCACAACCGGTACCGTGGTGCGTATACCGCAGCCGGTTGCCGAACCCGAATCGATGCCGGTGTCCAGACCACCAGCCATGCCGAGCGCATTGCCGGCCGCCGGGCGGCCAGACGAATACATGGTGCAGCGAAACGACACGCTGTGGGAACTGTCGCGCGACCTGCGTCCGGCCGGCACGGAAATCAACCAGATGATGATTGCCATGTTCCGGGCCAATCCCGAGGCGTTCTACGGCAACATCAATCGGCTGAAAGCCGGCGTGATTTTGCGAATTCCCGACAGTGTGGATATGGCCGGGATCAATCGCGCGGCCGCCAATGCTGAAGTCCGCCGGCAAATGGCGGAATGGCGTGGCGGCAGTTTTGTCAGCGGCGCTGAAGACCGCGGGCGCCTGAAACTGGTCCCGGCGGACAGCGGCAGCCTAGGCGGCGCCGGCGCGGCGGGCGCCGATGAGGCGCTGGCCCAGGAATTGGCCGACCAGACCACGGAAAACCTGCTCCTGCGCAACCAAATCGAGGAATTATCGGGGCGCCTCGAAGAGCAGGAACGCTTGCTGCAAGTGAGAGATTCTGAGCTGGCGATGTTGCAAAGCCAGGCCGCGGCGCGCCTGGCCGCTGATGACACCGAGATTCCGGTTGACGATGAGCCCGCGACCGCGGAGCCGGTAGCCGCGGATGATGCAGCCGCAGTTGCCGACACGACGGCCGACCTGCCAGCGGACACGACTGTGGCGGATAGTGCCACGACGGTTACCCGGCCGGTGCCGACCGTGATCAGCCGGCCGCGCAGCAGCCCGTCGTTGCTGGACCGGGTGACGGATCTGGCTGGCAACCAATGGCTGTGGATCGGTCTGGGCGTGGTCGTGCTGGCGATGGGCGGGCTGATTTTCGCCAGGCGGCGTCGCGAAGAAGCGGTGCTGATGGAAGCGATAGTTGCCGACGAGCAGTATGCAAGCGACGAGCGCGGCACCGGCACGGCCAGGATACAGACGATTAAACCGGAGACGGACGACAGCTTTGTCGTTGAGGAATCCGTCGCTCCCGAGGTCGATCCGTTTGCCGACACCATTGCGGAAGAGGACGAAGAAGAGGCCGTCGAAGTAGACCTCGAAACGACGATGCCCGGCGTGGAAGTCGATCTTACCGACGTCGATCAGACGATCAGCGGCGACACGCAGATAAACCTCGAAGGCGCGGACCCGATGGCGGAAGCGGATTTCCATATGGCATATGGCCTTTACGACCAGGCTGCCGACCTGGTGCAGAAAGCGCTCGATAAAGATCCCGAACGCAACGATTTCCGCAACAAACTGGCCGAAATTTTCTTTGTCTGGGGCAACAAGGATTCGTTCCTTGATACGGCCCAGTATCTCCATGACCATCAGGAGCAAATGGCCGAGGGCGAATGGGACAAGATCGTCATCATGGGTCGGCAGATTGACCCGGACAGCCATTTATTCACCGAAGAGTCTGGCGCGGGCATGGTCGGGGCGGTCGATATGCCACTCGAGGAAACCAAGGTTAGCGAGGTCGATGTCGACCTGCTGATGGGCGCCGACGATGACGAGGATCAGGCCGCGGAAGCGACCGAATTCGACGATGTTTTTGCAGACGTCGCAGACGATGACGCGGGTGACCTGCTCGGCACGGACGCAGGCGGGGAGGACGAGCTCGATGTCAGCGGCCTCGCCGCGGCAGAGTTGGGCAAGGATGAGGGGATCACCGCCGCCGAGGACGAAATTGACGATCTGGAAGCGACCAGCCAGACCGCGGAATTGAATATCGATGACCTGGGTTTGGGCGATGAACTGGATGCCACCGGAACGATGCAGATAGTCGATCTGGAAGACCAGGAAGAACCAGCAAAAGAGAGCGGTCAGGAAACCGAGCAGATCAGGATACAGGCGCTGAAGGAATCGGCAGAAGAGGGTCTGGATTTCGAGCTTGGCGATGAGGGTGAGGCTGCCGCCATTGACCCGGGTCAGACTGCGCAAATGCCGAAGCTGTCGATGGATGAAGATGAAGATGACGATGAAGAAAAGATGTTCAGCGATGTTTTCGGTGAGGACGATGAGTCGCGTATCTCGGATAACCTGGACCTGGATATAGGCGTCGATTTCGATTCCACGGACAAAGACGATACGCTCGCCCAGACCACGGAAATGACGCGCGAGATGGAAGCCGTCGATGAAGGCGATGACCTGGAACATACCGGCACCATGCGCTTGCCCGATCCTGCTCCGACCGATGCGACGGGCATGCACGATGTCACCGGCATCCACGAAGCCATCATCGTGGACGAGGATTACACCGGCACGATAAAACTACCGGATGCCGACTCCGAAGCTGAAACCATGAGCGAAGTCGGGACCAAACTCGACCTTGCGAGAGCCTACGTGGACATGGGTGATCCGGATGGCGCCCGCAGCATCCTTGATGAGGTGCTCGAAGAGGGCAATGAGCAGCAAAAAGTGGAAGCTCAAGCGCTGCTCGATAGCCTGGCCTGATTTTTTTCCTGGCATTCCCATTCCTTTGTTTTTGCGACCGGTGGCCCGGTGGGAGCGCACCTGATGGCGCGTTTGGCATTTGGCGTCGAGTACGACGGTAGTAATTTGCGTGGCTGGCAGGTGCAGCCGGAAGGCCGCAGCGTGCAGGGCTGTCTGCAGGAAGCGCTGTCCAAAGTGGCGGACGAAACGCTGACAGTCGTTGGTGCCGGCAGAACCGATGCCGGCGTACACGCAACGGCGCAAGTCGCCCATATCGATACCAGCGTCCAACGCAACGAGCGCAGCTGGCTGTTGGGCGCCAACAGCAATCTGCCGGATGACATCAGCGTGAACTGGGTCCAGCCGGTCGATGACCGCTTTCATGCGCGGTTCAGCGCTCTTTCGAGAACCTACCAGTATCTGATCCTCAATCGCGCCGGGCGCAGTGGCCTGTGGTGGCGGTATAGCAGTTGGGTGCGGGAAGAACTCGAGATCGAGCGCATGCGGCAAGGTGCACAATTTCTGCTGGGGGAACACGACTTCAGTTCATTTCGTGCCGCGGCCTGCCAGGCAAAAACACCGGTCCGCACAGTCCACTGCATCGAAATTGAGCGGCGCGGCGACTTGATCAGCCTGCGGATACGCGCGAACGCCTTTTTGCAACACATGGTCAGAAATATCGCCGGCACCTTGATTCGCATCGGCCGCGGCGAGGCCGAGCCGTCCTGGGCGGGCGAAGTGCTGGTGGCCAGGGATCGATGCGCGGCGGGCAGCAAGGCGCCAGCTTCAGGCCTGTACCTGGTGGGCGTGGCGTACGATGATCGCCATGGTTTGCCCGCCGGTATCCTGTCCGCCAAACTGTTTCAAGGTAGGATGGAACCGCCCCGAACCCAGAGGATGCCTGATGAGCTGGTTTGAAAAACTCATGCCCTCGAGAATAAAGACCGATCAGCGCACGCGCTCGGTTCCCGAAGGCCTGTGGATGAACTGCAAGTCCTGTAACGCGGTTTTGTACAAGTCGGACGTGGAACGCAACCTCAGCGTCTGCCCCAAGTGCGGATACCACATGCGGGTCAGCGCACGTGTGCGCATAGAGGGGTTCCTCGATGAGGGCAGTTATCAGGAAGTCGCCAACAACCTGGAATCGATAGACACGCTGCGTTTCAAGGACTTGAAGCGTTACCGGGACCGGTTGCAGGCGGCACAAAAAAAGACCGGCGAGAACAGTGCGCTGCTGGTGTTCAAGGGAACATTGAAGGGGATACCGGTGGTTGCCTGCGCGTTCGAGTTCGGCTTTCTTGGCGGCTCGATGGGCTCGGTCGTCGGCGAAAAATTTGTTCGTGCGGTCGGTATGGCCATGCAAGACAACCGGCCGCTGATCTGTTTCTCTGCCAGCGGCGGTGCACGCATGCAGGAGGCCTTGCTGTCGTTGATGCAGATGGCCAAGACCAGCGCCGCCCTTGCCCGGATGGGTCAGCGCGGAATTCCCTATGTTTCCGTATTGACCGATCCCACGACCGGCGGCGTTTCCGCCAGCCTCGCTTTGCTCGGCGATGTCAATATCGGCGAGCCGGGCGCGTTGATCGGTTTTGCCGGTCCCCGGGTGATCGAGCAAACCGTCCGCGAGACCCTGCCCGAAGGATTCCAGCGCAGTGAGTTTTTGCTCGATCATGGCGCGCTGGACCAGATCGTCGACCGGCGCGAGATGCGCGCCCGGATCGCCGATATTATCTCGATGCTTGCCGGTCAGCCGCGGCCGGAGGCTGACGCCTGACCGGCGGTCATCCATCGCGGCATCGGCATGCCATCGCCACATCCTGGATTGCACAGCTCGCTGGCTGAGTGGCTGCGCTGGCAGGAAACACTGCATCCGAACCGTATAGACCTCGGCCTGGAGCGCTGCCGCGAGGTGCTGGGCAGGCTGGCTGACGGCGCGCCGGCGTGGCCGCTGATCACGGTCGCGGGCACCAATGGTAAGGGTTCCTGCGTCGCGTTTATGGAACAGGCCTTGCTTGCGCTGGGGCGCCGGCCCGGGGCGTTCAGTTCGCCTCACCTGAACCGTTATAACGAGCGGATTCGCATCGCGGGCGCGGAAGCGACCGACCGGCAACTGGTCGAGGTTTTTTTTGCGATCGACCAGGCGCGCGCCGGGACCAGCCTGACTTACTTTGAGTTCAGTGCGCTGGCGGCGATCGAACTGTTCAGGCGTGAAAATGTCGATGTTGCCCTGCTCGAGGTCGGTCTGGGCGGTCGCCTGGACGCGAGCAATGTCATAGACGCCGATATCGCGGTGGTGACCTCGCTGGCGTTGGACCACCGGGAATGGCTCGGTGAAACCCTGGCCGAAATAGCCGGCGAAAAAGCCGGGATATTTCGCGCCGGCAAGCCCGCGATCTGTGGTGAGCCCGACCCACCCGACAGCCTGATTCGGACCGCCGCGGGCCTGCCGGCCCGATTGTTGCTCAGGGAGCGGGATTTTTCTTTTCGATGGCAGGGAGAAAGCACCGGGAAGTGGCTTTGCGAAGGGCCGGGGTGGCGCTTTGACGATCTGCCGCTGCCGCCCGTATGCAGTAATCCCATACTCTCGAACATCGCTTGTGCGATTGCAGCATTGCAGTTGCTGCGGCCCGCGCCGGTTGCCGATAAACGGCAGTGGCCAGCGGCGCTGGCGACGGCGATGCGGCTTGGGACGCCACCCGGCCGCTTCCAGGTTTTTCCCGGGGATGTGGAGTGGATCGTCGATGTTGCCCACAATGCAGCTGCGTTCGAGCACCTGGCCGACAACCTGGCCCGGCAACCGGGTTACCGCGATGGCCGCAACGTCCTGGTGCTGGGCATGCTGGCGGACAAGGATGTGGCGGCGCTCGCACCGTTGGCGGCGCTGGTCGATTGCTGGTACGCGGTCAGCACCGAAGGCGCGCGCGGGGTGGCGGCGGACACCCTGGCCGATCGCCTGAGCGGCCTGCTCGGCAAAGCGGTGGCTTGCCTGCCGCAGGTCGAGGAAGCCTGTGCCGCGGCGGCAGGCCAGGCCAGACCGGGCGACCGGATCGTCGTTACCGGTTCATTTACGGTGGCCGGTCCCGCGCTTGCCTGGTTGCGTGGCGAGACCTCGACGCAGGCGTTAAACTAAGGATGATGAGCCAGCAACTCAAAGAACGTCTGACCGGCGCGGCCGTACTGGTAATCCTCGGCGCATTGCTGATTCCCGAATTCCTGTCCGGCCCGCCGCCGGATAATCCGAGCGGCAGCGACGACCTTTTATTGCCCGCTGCCGATGCGCAACCGGTACGCACCCACACGATCCGCCTGAATGACCCGCAGGCCGCGGACCAGCCGCCGGTCGCACAACGGGTGCGCAGCGAGCCGCAGACTGCGCGGCACGATGCCGGTTTGGCGACTGCGAACAGCCCGGGTGGACCACAGGCGGTGAAGCCTGGTGCCGGAAATGCCGCGGCAGCCGGCCAAAAAACACCGGCCCGGCTGGACGGCTGGGCCGTACAGGCGGGCAGTTTCTCCAGTCTGGAGAACGCGCGCCGGCTCGCCGCGACCTTGCAATCGATGGGCTATGACAGTTTCATCAGCGAGACGGTCATCGACGGCCGCAATTTGCACCGGGTGCGGATCGGTCCGCTGGCCGATCGCAAAGCGGCAGACCGCATCGCGAAGGAGCTTCAGCAGCAAGGGCAACAGGCGAAATCCGTACCCCATCCATGACCGCTTTGCTGCAGGTAACGCCGAGTCTGCTAAAATACCCGCCACTCACTCCCGCGGGCCGTAAATAATGGGTTTCGATTTATTGCTGATCGTCATACTCCTGATATCGATGGTGATGGGCGTCATGCGCGGATTTTTTCGCGAGCTGTTATCCATGGTCGGCTGGATTGTCGCCATCTGGGTTGCCTGGGAATACAGCTATCTGCTTGCGCCTTACCTGGGCGGCGAGCTTTCGGTGACGGTAAAAATCTGGGTCAGTCGGGTGATTCTGTTCATCGGCGTCCTGATCCTGGCATTGCTGATCGGCAACCTGGTCGGCATGATCGTGGAAAGAAGCGCGTTGTCCGTTCCCGATCGCAGTCTCGGTATGTTGTTCGGTTTTGTCCGCGGTATTATCCTGATCGGACTGGTGGTGATGATCGCGCAAGTCCTGCAGATGCCGGATCAGCCTTGGTGGGACAATTCAAAACTGGTTCCGTACGGAACCGCGGTGGCAGACTGGATGCAACAGTTTCTGGATGCCGGGGTAAGCTATATCGAAGATTCGGTGGATTTCTGATCGCCTCTTGAGATCCGGGGTTTTTTTGTCGGTGAGATTCTAAAATGTGTGGTGTAGTCGGAATTGTTGCTCAGGCCGCTGTCAACCAGTCTATTTACGATGCGCTGACGGTTTTGCAGCATCGTGGCCAGGATGCTGCGGGCATCATGACCTGCGATGGTTTCGAGTTGCACCAGCGCAAGGACAACGGCCTGGTGCGCGACGTATTCCGGACGCGCCACATGCTCACGCTGAAAGGGAATATGGGTATTGGCCATGTGCGCTATCCGACCGCGGGCAGCGCCAGTGCAAGCCAGGCACAGCCGTTTTACGTCAACAGCCCGCACGGTATTTGCCTGGCCCACAACGGTAATCTCACCAATACCCGGCAACTGACCAGCCTCCTGATCAAGGAAGACCGGCGCCACCTGAATACGCAGTCCGATTCGGAACTGGTGCTCAATGTACTGGCGCATGAATTGCAGCGCCAGGACGGTGAACTCAAGCCTGACAATGTATTCCGCGCGGTTAGCGCGTTGCACCGTCGCTGCGCCGGCGGCTATGCGGTGGTCGCGATGATCATCGGTCACGGCATCCTGGGTTTTCGCGATCCCAACGGCATTCGTCCGTTGATCATCGGTGTTCGGCAAACCGATAAGGGCCAGGAGCACATGCTAGCCTCGGAGAGTGTCGCGCTCGACGGGCTGGGCTTCGAAATCCTGCGCGACGTGGGGCCCGGCGAGGCGGTCTGGATCGATACCAGCGGCACGCTGCACAGCAAGCAATGCGCGGCCGGTGCGCGCCATGCGCCGTGCATATTCGAGTTCGTTTATTTTGCCCGGCCGGACTCAATTATCGACAATATTTCGGTATACAAGGCGCGGTTACGGATGGGCGACCGGTTGGCCGCCCGGATCCTGAGCATCTACCCGGACAACGATATCGATGTCGTGATACCGATCCCGGACACCAGCCGCACCAGTGCAGTGCAGGTTGCGCACGCGCTCGGCGTCAAGTATCGCGAGGGCTTTATCAAGAACCGCTATATCGGCCGGATATTCATCATGCCGGGTCAGGAAATGAGACGCCGGTCGGTGCGCAGAAAGCTCAACGCGATCGATCTCGAATTCCGCGGCAAGAACGTGTTGCTGGTGGATGATTCGATTGTTCGCGGGACCACCTCACAGCAGATCATCGAGATGGCCAGGGAAGCTGGCGCCAGCAAAGTCTATTTCGCCTCGGCCGCGCCGCCGGTGCGCTTTCCCAATGTCTACGGCATCGATATGCCGGCTGCCGCGGAACTGGTCGCCAATGGCCGCAGCGAACACGAAGTTTCGATGATCATCGGTGCGGACTGGCTGGTCTACCAGGATCTCGCAGACCTGATTGCCGCGGTTCGCTACGACAATGCCGCCATCGAATACTTCGATACTTCCTGTTTCTCGGGCGAATACATCGCTGGCGATATCAGCGAAGAATACCTGCACCGAATCGAAAAGGAGCGTTCCGAAGAAGCCATGGCAAAACGCATTGGCGAAGACAGCGATCTGCAACAGGTGGTCTGACATCGATTCGCCCCGCCCGCCCGGTTTTCGATGACAGTCCGAATCCTGATAATCGACGACGACCCGCAGTACCATAAACTGCTGGCGCGTCATATCAAGAGCGAATGGGCCGATGCCGAGGTCAGGTCGATAAGAAAAACCGACTGCTCCGCCGACGGCCAGTTGATCCCCGACGGCGTCAATGCGAGCGACTACCATGCGGTGCTGCTCGATCGAGCGCCTTCAGGCAAGGACGGGCTGAAATCGTTGCGGGATTTCAAGCGCCGGCCCGACTTTCCACCGGTGATTTTCATAATCGACCGAGGCAACGAATTGCTCGCCGTCGAGGCGGTCAAGGCTGGCGCGGAAGATTACCTGCTCAGGGAGGAGATCAACCACGATCGCTTTATCGCCAGCCTGCGGAGCGCGATCCGTAAACACCAAAGGACTTCTGCGTTGCTTAGCCGGCGGCAGGCGCTGGACGAGGCTTGTCGTTTTGGCGCGGTAATCATTCGCGGCCACCGATTTATCCGTGAACTGGGCAGTGGTGGAAATTCCTCCGTTTACCTGGCCGAGGGTGACAAGGAGAAAGGCCTGGTGGTGCTCAAAGTGTTCAGGCTGGCGCCTGAAATCACGGAAGCGCAGAATTCTTTCGATCGTTTCATCCAGGAATACGAGCTGATTTCGCGGATCGAGCATCCCAACATCGTGCGCATTTTCGATCTCGGCGTGGCCGACGATCATGCCTATATCGCGATGGAGTATTTCATGGGAGGCAGCCTGCGCGCGAAAATGAAGCAGGCCTTGCCGGTCGCGACGGTACTGGATTATCTGCGGCAGATCGCCGGCGCGCTGATGGCCATTCACGAAGTCGGTATCTTGCATCGCGATCTGAAACCGGCCAACGTCATGTTTCGGGAAGACCAGTCCATGGCGCTGATCGATTTTGGCCTGGCTAAGCAGATGACGCTGGATCAGGAGATTACCGGTTCCGGTGAGATTTTCGGTACGCCGTATTACATGAGCCCTGAACAAGGCCACGCGGGCCAGGTCGATGAGCGCAGCGATATCTACAGCCTCGGCGTGATGCTTTTTGAAATGCTCAGCGGCGAGAAACCCTATACCGCCGATACGCCGATGGCGGTCATTTACAAGCACGGCAATACGCCGTTGCCGCGGCTGAGCGAAGCGTTGGCCGAGTTTCAGGAGTTGCTCGACCGGATGTTGGCCAAGGATCCGCACGACCGTTTCCAGTCCACGCAGGCACTGCTGGCTTACCTGGATAGCCAGTGGCCACCGCAATGAACGATGCCATGGGCGAAGTGCCGGAGGCGCTCAATGCGTTCCTCGGCGCCGGGACGCCGGCCGAATGGGTGGCGGAGGCGTTGAGACAGCCGGAGGTCCTGCTGCTCGATCACGCCAGTTGTGAATTGAAAGCGGCGTCGACGGCGTTGAGCCTGATGTTCCGTTACCCGCGTCATCGGAAACTGGTCTACCGGATGTCCAGGCTGGCTCGCGAGGAACTCCGGCATTTTGAGCAGGTGCGCGCGTTGATGGAAAAAAGGGGCACGGCCGACCGGCCCTTGACCGCTTCGCGTTACGCCGCGGGTCTGCGCAAGCTGGTCAGGAAAACCGGGCCCGGCGCGCTGGTCGACATGCTGATCACGGGCGCGTTCATCGAGGCGCGTTCTGCGGAGCGCTTCGCGGTGCTCGCACCGCAACTCGATGAAGAGCTGGGGCGGTTTTATGCCGGCCTGCTGGCCGTGGAAGCGCGTCACTTCGAACAATACCTCGGCCTTGCTGTCGAATATCACGCCGGCAGCGAGGCCGAACTACAGCAAAGAATCGAATTGTTTCGCGACGCGGAAGCGGCACTTTGTTGCGATCCGGATCCCCAGTTTCGTTTTCACAGCGGGATGCCGGTAATTTAAAATCCCTGGATCAGTTCGATCCCGTTTTTGTCCCAGCGCACCATGCTGCCTTGTTCATACCACGCGCCCAGTACTATGCGGCGCGCCTCGACGCCGTCTGCCAGCGTGAAATCGTGTACCGCGGGCCGGTGGGTATGCCCGTGCAGCAACAGCGTTACCTGTAGCTCGGTCATCAGCGCCTCGACCGCTTGCTGGTTGACGTCGCCGATTGCCGGCGGCTGTCGTTGCTGATATTGCGCGGATGCATCGCGGGCGCGGCGGGCGAATTCACGCCGCTGTGCCAGTGGCTGTGCAAGAAACCGCTGTTGCCATTGCGGGTCGCGAACTTCTTTCCTGAACGCCTGGTAGCCGAGGTCATCGGTGCACAGTGAATCTCCGTGACTGAGCAGCAGGGTCTCGCCATGCAATTCCAGCCGGGTCGGGTCGTCGAGCAATTGGCAGCCGCTGTCTTTGGCGAAGCGCTCGCCAATCAGGAAATCGCGGTTGCCATGCATGAAGTAAACCGGCACGCCGGAATCGCTGAGCGCACGCAGCTTGCGGGGGACCATTTTCGCAAAATCATCGTCGTCGTCATCGCCGACCCATGCTTCGAACAGGTCTCCGAGCAAGTACAGTGCATCGGCTTGTCTGGCCTGTAGTTCCAGGAAGCGAAAAAAACGCTCGCTGATATCCGCTCGCCCGCGCTCTAAATGGACATCGGATACGAAAACCACGGCCACCGTCGGCTTACTCTTGCAGCGTCGCTTTCTGCATCATCACCGTGGCTTTTTTGATGATTACCATGGTTTGTGGTACATCGGTCGGGAACGGCCCCCCGGGACCGGTGGGAATGGCGACAATGGCGTCGATTACATCCATGCCGTCGATCACCGTGCCAAACACGGTATAGCCCCAGCGGCTGGGTTTGGGGTCCAGTTTGGTGTTATCGGATACATTGATGAAAAATTGCGAAGTTGCCGTGTGCGGCAGGTTGGTGCGCGCCATCGCGATCGTGCCCGGCTGATTGCTCAGACCGTTGCCCGATTCATTCGGGATGGGATTGCCAACCGGTTTTTCGCTGTAATCGGCCGCATAGCCTCCGCCCTGGACCATGAACCCCGGTATGACCCGGTGGAATATCGTACCGTCATAATGGCCGCTCTCCACATACTTGAGGAAGTTGTAAACAGTGATTGGCGCCCGTACAGAGTCGAGTTCCAGCACGATGTCCCCGCGGTTGGTTTTCATTTTTATCTTTGGATAAAGCGGCAGTTCCTGCGCCTGCAAGGCGGCGGCAAACAAACCCAGGACCAACCCAACGATCAGTTTTTTCATCAACAACCTCCGGCATGCCAATGCCGCCAATGATAGGCTGAGTCGGCCGATGGATGATAGCCTTGCGATCTGCCCATGCATTGTCTTTTGTCGCAGGACCAGGTTTTAGCTACCATTGCGCGCCATGAATAAAGTCGTCGTCACAACCCGTTTCGCACCGAGTCCGACCGGTTATACGCATCTTGGCAATTTGCGTACCGCGTTGTTCAACGCGCTGCTCGCGCGGGCCGCGGACGGTGAGTTTCTGTTGCGTTCGGAAGATACCGATCGCGACCGCAGCGCCGAAAAATATCTCGATGCGCTGTGCGATGACCTGCGCTGGCTGGGGCTGGACTGGGACCTCGGACCGGGCATGGAAGATCCCGCCGGCGGGCGCGGTCCGTTTCGCCAGTCCGAGCGACAGGCCATCTACCAGGCCTGGTTTGACAGGCTCAGCGAGCAGCGGCTGGCCTATCCGTGTTTTTGCAGCCGTGAGGAGCTGGAAAAATCGCGCAGAAAGCAGCAGCGCGCGAACCAGGCGCCACGCTATGCGGGCACTTGTCGCGAGCTCGATGACCAAGAAATCGACGAACGATTGCTCGCCGATCAGCGGCCGACCCTGCGCTATCGGGTCGCCGATGAAGGGGTCGTCGAATTTTCCGACCTGGCGAAAGGGCCGCAGAAATTCGAGTTGGCGGATATTGGCGATTTCATTATTCGTCGCTCGGATGGTACCCCGGCATTTTTTTTCAGTAACGCGCTGGATGACTCGCTGATGGGGGTCACCCATGTGCTGCGCGGCGAGGATCACCTGGCCAATACGCCGCGGCAGATCGTCTTGCTGCGTTCGCTGGGTCTGAATGTACCCGCGTACGGGCATTTGTCGCTGATCGTCGGCGATGACGGCAAACCGCTCTCGAAACGCAAGGGTGCCGCCAGTCTCAAAGACCTCAGGGCGAAGGGTTACCTGCCGGCCGCGCTGAACAATCACCTGTTTCGCCTCGGCCATGCCAGCGACAGCGGCGAGTTGATGACCCTGGCTGAACTGGCCGCGCGTTTCGATTGCGCGCGCCTGGGCCGGGCGCCGGCCCGCCATGACCCAGTCCAGCTCGATCACTGGCAGAAACTGGCGGTGATGAAACTCAGCGACGCGGAAGTCAAAACCTGGCTGGGCGCCGGCGGCGACGGAAGTTTTCTCGACGGCATGGTGCCGGCCGATCAAGAGGAAGCCTTCATCAACCTGGTGCGCGACAACCTGCAGCGCCCGGCGGAGGGCGCCGACTGGGCGAAAATATTGTTTCGGGACGAGCCGATGACCGGGGGACTGATCGCTGCCGAGTTGAGCGATAGCGGTGCCGATTTCTTCGCAACAGCGGTACGCTCGTGGGGCAATGGGCACGATAGCTTTGGCGATTTTTCGCGCGAACTGAGCGAAAAAACCGGCCGCAAGGGCAAAAAGCTGTTCCAGCCCCTGCGCCTGGCGCTGACCGGCGAGCTGCATGGGCCGGAGCTCGAGAAAATCGCCGCGCTGATGGGCAAAGACCGCGTGGAACGGAGACTGCGCGAGGCCGCCGAGAGATGCTGAAAATACACAACAGCATGAGCGGCAAGAAAGAGGAATTTGTGCCGCTGGAAGCGGGCAAGGTGCGCATGTACGTGTGCGGCATTACCGTTTACGACTACCTGCACTTAGGCCATGTGCGCATGCTGCTGGTGTTCGACATGGTTACGCGCTGGCTGCGCGCCAGCGGCTATCAGCTCACCTATGTTCGCAACATCACCGACATCGACGACAAGATTATCGCCCGCGCCAACGAAAACGGAGAAGACATCGACGCGCTGACGGCACGGTTTATCGAGGCGATGAACGAAGATTGCGCCGCGCTCGATATCCTGCCGCCGACCCATGAGCCGCGGGCGACCGAAACCATGGACGCGATCATCGCGATGATCGAGGCGCTGGAAAAACGCGGTTACGCCTACCGCGGCGACAACGGGGACGTCTATTACGCGGTGGCGAAATTCGACGGCTATGGCGCCTTGTCCGGCCGGAACCCGGCCGACCTGCGGGCCGGCGCGCGCGTCGAACCCGATCCGCACAAACGCGATCCGCTGGACTTCGTGCTGTGGAAAACGGCCAAGCCCGGCGAACCGTCCTGGCCGTCACCGTGGGGCGACGGCCGGCCCGGCTGGCACATAGAGTGCTCGGCGATGGCGACGAAAGTCCTCGGTAATGTATTCGATATCCATGGCGGCGGCATGGATCTGAAATTCCCGCATCATGAGAACGAAATCGCCCAGTCCTGCGCAGCCACCGATGAAGACTTTGCGAAGCTGTGGATGCACAACGGTTTTGTGCGCGTAGACAACCGAAAAATGTCGAAATCGCTGGGCAACTTTTTCACCCTGCGCGAGATATTCAAAAGTTATCACGCCGACGAGGTCCGCTATTTCCTGTTGGGTCCGCATTACCGGCAGCCGGTGAATTACAGCAGCAAGGAACTGGATGCGGCGCGCGCGGCGCTGGGTGGTCTATATGCGGCGCTGGCGAAGGTCGATCTGCAGGAATCCGATGGCGAGCCAGTGCTCGAGCAAAGTTATGCGCAGCGTTTCGCCGATTCCATGAACGACGATTTCAATACCCCGGGGGCAATGGCGGTGCTCGCCGATCTCAAACACGGTCTGAACCGCAGCCTCGAATCCGGCGATCAGGCCCTGGCTGACAGCCTCGGCCGGGAGTTGGTCCGGCTCGGTGGCATACTCGGCCTGCTGGGCGAGGAACCGCAGGCATGGCTGCGACGGCCGGCGCCGGATGCGAAGACCAGCGAGGAATTGAACGATACCGAGATCGAATCGCTAATCGCAAAGCGCCAGCAGGCGCGGGCAGACAAAGATTTTCCCGAGTCCGACAGAATCAGAGATTTGCTGGCCAAGGCCGGCGTGCAGCTCGAAGACGGCCCCGACGGAACGACCTGGCGACGGATGTAGGAGGGCCTTCGGGCCCGAACCAAAAATCAATCCCGCAGTTGTGCGGATTTCAACGTGTTTTCGGCCAAATGGCCGGATATTAATACTTATCCGGCCATAGTTGCACTATAATGGCCGGGTAAATCGACAACATCCGCATTTTATGGCCAGGAACGCCCTCCGCAAAATTGTCTTCTCGCTGCTGAAAAATAGCTCGGCGCCACTTTCCCTGGCTCAAATTTCGCACAGGATCGACGGGGAAGCGCCACCGCGAACGCTGCGCCGCTGGTTGTCCGCATGGGTCACAAAAGGCGCAATTGAACGTCTGGGCACTGGCCGCGCGACCCGATATCGATACCTGGTACGAGCCGAGGATGCCGCCCGCACGGTCACCGAATCACTGGGCTTTCTGAATGGTTTGGATAATGACTTGAAGGCGGAGTTGCTGGCACAGATACGAGATCTTTGGACACACACATCGACTGCCCTCGAAGGCAATACCCTATCGCTGGGCGATACCCACTTTATTCTTCAAGAAGGGCTGACCATTTCGGGCAAGCCGCTCAAAGATCACCAGGAGGTGATCGGCCATGCCAGGGCCATCGAAATACTTTACCTTTGTTTGCTGGGACAGCTCACCGAAGCCATCGTTTTTGCGCTGCACCTGGCGGTGCAAACGGCGCAGGTGACAGACACACAAAATCCGAATGGCGCCTGGAAAGTCGAGCCAAACGGTACCTACATGATCGGACCCGATGGTACTCAGTTATTTATCGAATATGCGATGCCGTTTTCTGTTCCGGCGTTGATGACAGAAATCATTGACTGCATCAATGGCGTGAATCTCGCCAATCTGACAGCGGTTACGGCGCACAGGGACTACGCCAAAATTCATATGGGCATCGTACACATACATCCCTTTTGGGATGGCAATGGTCGAATTGCACGATTGCTGGCAAATATTCCTTTGCTGAGGGCAGGGCTGCCTCCTCTTACAATCCCACAGGATCAAAGGCGTACCTACATTCAGATTCTGGCCAACTATCAAATTGCGATTGGACAACTGAATGGTGCAACTGGCGTCTGGCCGAACCCATCGCGGTTGATGGAATTCAGTCAATTTTGTGCGTCTTGTTACGCACCTACCGAAAAGCTGGTCGCTGCCGCATATGAGGTTCAGCGCAGGCGAGATCGACTAATCGAGGTGTAGGAAGGCCCTCCACAACATGTCCGAACCAGCGATCAATCGCGCAATTGTGCGGATTTCAGCGTGTTTTCCAGCAATATGGCTACCGTCATCGGCCCGACGCCGCCGGGTACCGGCGTAATCCACGCCGCTCTCTTGCTGGCTTCGGCAAAGCCCACATCGCCGACCAGTTTGCCGTCATCGGTCCGGTTGATGCCGACATCGACGACCACCGCGCCATCGGCAATCCACTCACCCGGGATCAACCCCGGTTTGCCGACCGCGGCGATGAGAATTTCAGCTTTTTCGACCCGCGCCCGCAGGTTCCTGGTGAAACTGTGACAAATGGTGACGGTGGCGTCGGCCAGCAACAACTCCAGCGCAATCGGCCGGCCCACGATAATCGATCGGCCGACCACGACCGCATCCTTGCCGCGAATTTCGATCCCGTTGGCTGCCAGCAAACGCATGATGCCCAGCGCGGTGCAAGGGTGCAGGCGTGGTGCGCCTTGCGCAAGCAAGCCCATGTTTATGGCGTGAAAACCGTCGATGTCCTTGAGCGGGCCGATCGCCTCGGTGATGGCGTTTTCGTCGATCTGATCGGGCAGCGGGAGCTGCACCAGGATGCCGTCTATTTCCGGGTCCGCGTTGAGTCGGTCGATCAACTCCAGCAGTTGCGCCTGCGCGGTATCCGCCGGCAGGTCAAATGCTTTCGAGACGATACCCGCTTCCTCGCAGGCTTTTCGTTTCTTGCCGACATAGATTCCCGATGCAGGATCGTCACCGACCAGGACGACCGCCAGACCGGGTCGTCTCAGTCCCCGGGCGAGACGCTCTTTCACCGCCAGGCGCACGCTTTCCCTGATCTGGTTCGCGACGATTTTTCCATCCAGTAATCTGGCTGCCATTTTCGATTCCTGCCATCCGCGAAAAGCGCGAATTATACACAGCCGCTGCCATCACACGTGAATATTCACGCTTTGCCCGAACATTGGTTATGCTGCCGAATAACTACACAGCGGACCTGAGCTGACGTATCATGCGTCTCCCGCGCAGAGGGGCGATGATCGCTGCTGCAGGCGGGTAGTCGCGGGGCATAGCGCAGCTTGGTAGCGCGTCTGCTTTGGGAGCAGAAGGTCGGGGGTTCGAATCCCTCTGCCCCGACCACCAATTCCGGATTTTGGGAGCCCGCCACGCGGGCGATTTTACAGATATACTTAGGAGTGAAAAAAAGTAGCGCCCGTAGCTCAACCGGATAGAGCATCGGCCTTTGAGTGAGGAGCCTGTGCCGGGAAACTGAACCGGTACAGTGGACTGCACTGTAACGGGGAACCCTTAACAGGTAGTGCTGATGGCAATCCCGTGGAAACCTGTGGTTGACCCGTATGATGGTGTAGGACTCGGTCATGTCGACCGTGCATCACACCAAAGAAAAGGGCGACCTGGGTGTCTTAAAGGCTCAGATCGATCTATTCGAACAGGGGTTCACAATTCTGTTGCCATTAACGGAACACAGTCCGTTTGATTTGGCGGCTTACAGAAAAGGCGAATTCCGACGGGTTCAAGTTAAATATAGAACCGTTGATAAGTTTGGCACAATCCAGGTGAAGTTCTCCACATGCTGGACAGATAAGCATGGAACTCACACGGTACCAATTAACAAAAGCGAAGTTGATTTGTACTGTATTTATTGTCCGGACACTGACGAGTGCTATTACCTGGAACCCGGCAAATTTCGTTCGAATGTATCGCTGAGGGTAGAGACACCCAAGAATAGTCAGCAAAAACGCGTTAACTTCGCGGCAGACTTTCGCAGGGCTCCGTAGAGACTATACGTGCGGCGCCTGTGACGGCGAAGAGATAGTCCAGACCACAAACGTGCAAGTGCACGGCCGTGAAAACGGTAGTTGGTAAGCTAAGCCGAGGGTTGCAGGTTCGAGTCCTGCCGGGCGCGCCAATTTTTCGTTCGATTTATAGTTGTGAGAATTTATCTTTAGTACGACAAAAATAATGGTGGGCGTAGCTCAGCTGGTAGAGCCCCGGGTTGTGATCCCGGTCGTCGTGGGTTCGAGTCCCATCGTCCACCCCAATTTTCGCTCGACCTTCGGTCGGCCAAAAATGATCGGTAAAAATTGATCTTTAGTAATATATTCAAAGAATAAGATAACGTGGAACCACGAATAGCGGATCACCAAAGATCAATCCTCACCTATCAACAAAGTTATTCTGATCAACGCGGGAGAATTGGGGAGCTAGCTCAATTTGGCAGAGCAAGCGGCTCTTAACCGCTAGGTTCAGGGTTCGAGTCCCTGGCTCCCCACCAATTCTCATACGGTAGTCACTTTTGTTTTTGCATAATTCGCCGAATATGGATTGAAGATGCGCAGTTTCTTCACATATTGTCACCACGGTCGGAAATTTTTACAAAGTCACGCAAGCGAATGCGATTTTGAGGCGGCATTGCCGGCTTATGCCTGCCCTCGGGTGCCGAGCTGAATCGATAGTGTGAATGGCGTCTCAGTTTCCACGCCAGAGATGTCGATTACTTTAACGATCGCGGAAGTTCTATTTTTAAGTGACTGATATAAAAGCATAAAAAAAATGGCATGGCATTTGCTTAATACTTGCCATGACTACTTATATACGCAATCTCATCTGTATCCCCTTAATCGTGCTATGTGCCTCTGCCGGCACGGCAGTGGCCGGGCAACTCGATCTGATCGTCAATGGGCGTTCGCACCACGTCAATTCGGACTACGACTGGAACGAGAACAACTATGGCCTCGGACTCGAGTACCAGTACGACAGTTCCTCGCGCTGGCTGTGGTCGGTCAACGGCAACGCGTTCCTGGATAGCCAGAACAACATTTCATACATGGCCGGCGGCGGCCTGAAGAGACGACTGTTGCAGTCGGAGCACCCGGCCGGTTTCTACCTGGATGCGGGGCTGATCGCGTTCATTATGGCGCGCGCCGACATCTATGACTATCTGCCGTTTCCGGGCATTCTGCCGGCAGTGTCCTTTGGCACCAAACGCGTCGGCGTGAATCTGACCTATCTGCCGAAAGCTGCGGTGCGCGACTTCGCGCAAGCCAAGGTGGTGGATCCGAACATCGGCGGCGTATTCTTTCTGCAATTCAAATTCCGCCTGCGAAAACTGTCCCGCTAAGCCTGATTCCAACGGTGGCCGTGGAATCGCCCCGGTATTCCGGAGACTCCTGACCGCCAGGTTCAGGTTTCGAGTTCCTGGCTCGCCACCGGTTCCTTGACGTCAACCCAAAAGACCGCCTGCTAAACAGCAACACGCCCCGTGCCTCTGCATCTTCATTGGTGCGCGCGCGGGTTTTCTTTTGTCTGCGACTTTAAGAGTATCTAAATACCTGTCACGGCCCATGAGGGTTGTAGCCAGCCGTAGGAGCGGCGTCCCGCCGCGATCGGATTCTGGATTCGCGGCGGGACGCCGCTCCTAGTGTGCCCGGCATGGGCATGAACTTGCAATCTGAAAGGAGGTTGCCGAATAGCGTGACGAGAATCGTAGGTGATCCC
>JACZVC010000029.1 GCA_022572885.1 Pseudomonadota bacterium
GACCTGCAACTTCACGTTCTGCGTTCGGATGGTGGTTTGGCATCGGCTGCAGCGGCCGAAAATTTGCCGGTCAACCTGTTGATGAGTGGACCTGCCGGCGGCGTCAGCGGCGCAATCTGGATTGCTAAACAGGCGGGCTTTGACAACTTATTGACCTTTGATATGGGTGGTACCTCGACCGATGTCGCGCTCGTACAAAATGGCGTTGCCCAGCTGCGAAGAGAAACGACCGTCGGTGATATCACCGTACGCGCATCATCGATCGATGTGCGCAGCGTTGGCGCCGGTGGCGGTTCGATTGCGCATGTGCCCGAATTGACCAAGGCGCTGAGAGTCGGCCCACAAAGCGCCGGAGCTGATCCGGGACCGGCCTGTTATGGCCAGGGCGGTGATGAACCGACCGTTACCGATGCCAACATTACGCTGGGATATCTGCCCGCCGCCGCCCGTCTTGGCGGTGAAATGAATCTCGATCGCGAGCTGGCGGAAAAATCGGTGCAAAAAATAGCCGATGCGCTGGGGCTTTCACTGCGAAAGGCTGCCTCCGGTATGGTCGATATAGTCAACGAAAATATGGTTGGCGCGTTGCGACTCGTTTCGGTCGAACAAGGCCATGATCCTAGGGATTTCGCACTGATCGCTTTTGGTGGGGCGGGTCCGCTGCATGCGAATGCGCTGGGTCGATTGATGAATTCGTGGCCCGTTATTATTCCGCCTGGCCCTGGAGTTTTGTGCGCTTATGGTGATGCGACAACCAGGATTCGTGACGAAGCGTCGCGTACTTTTATCCGCCGTTTTTCAGACACCAGCAGCGAGGAACTGGTTACGATTCTTGAGCAGCTTGCCGAGAGTGCGGCGCAGTCACTCGACGAAGAAAACGTTCCCCGCGGGGAGCGAACCAACAGCTACCAGGTGGATGTACGCTACCACGGTCAGGGCTTGTCGTTGACCATCGAAGTCGATCTGGATGAACTGCGGAGCAAAGGTCTGGATGTCATTGCCGATGAATATGACCAGCGCCACGAGCAGTTATTTACCTTTGCCCTGGATGCTGACAAAGAGGTGGTCAATGTGCGCGCTGTGGTGCAGGGCGAGGCTACAATGGTTAAGGCGCCTTTGATCGAGTCGGGGGGTAAAGACGCGTCTGCAGCGATTATGGGGGCTGAAACCATCTTTGTTGATGACTGCGACCAGGAAGCCCGCATTTACGATCGTTCCAAAATCAAGGCCGGCAACAGGATCGCCGGACCTGCGATTGTCGTTGAAATGGATGCCACGACTTTGATATTGCCCGGGTACACGGGCGAGGTTGATAAACTTGGAAATATTCTGATCCGCCCGGATGAGAAATAGGAGAGTATGGGGATGACCGCCAAACTAATCGAAAGCACTCCGCAGCCTTTTAGCAGGATTGATATTGACCCGATCACGCTGGACATTATTGAGAATGCCCTGCGTAACGCGAGATACGAGATGGACGCCGTTTTGTTTCGTACGGCGATGTCACCCGGTATTCGTGAGCAGCATGACGAATTTCCCATGATCGCCAACGTCGACGGGAAAATGGTTGTCGGCCAGTTCGGTTCTTTTATATACGGCTTCCTCGAAGGTTTCGACGGGACGGTGGAAGAGGGAGATATTTTTCTGACCACCGACCCTTATTCGTGCAATGGCGCGGTCAGTCATGCCAACGACTGGTTGGTGTTGCTGCCTATATTCAAGGATGGTCGCCTGTTGGCATGGTCGGCGATGTTTGGTCATATGACGGATGTGGGTGGAAAAGTGCCGGGCAGTTTGCCAACTGACGCGACCAATATTTTTGAAGAGGGAATCATCGTTCCACCGATAAAAATCTATAAGAAAGGTGAGTTGCAGGAGGATATTCTCAATCTGATCCTGCATAACTGCCGGTTACCACATTGGAATCTCAGTGACTTCAATGCGATCGTTGCGGCTTGCCGTACGGCGGAAAAACGCTGCATCGAAATCGCGGACCGTTTTGGCGACGATGTTTTTTATTCGGCGATGGATGAACTGCTTGCGCGAAACCGCCGGGCGATGCGTCAGTTGATCATGAATACGGTGCCCGAGGAGAAGCAGTATTTCGAAGACTATGTCTGCGACGATGGCGTCGGCATGGGGCCGTACAAAATCGCCTGCACGATGTGGCGCGAAGGTGAGAAAGTCCATTTTGATTTCACGGGTACCGACCCACAGTCTATAGGTTCGATCAATTTCCTGTTAAACGAGGAAATGTTCAAAATGTTCTGCGGCGTGTACATGATCATGGTGTTTGATCCGCAGATCATGTTTAACGACGGTTTCTATGACCTGATGGAAGTCCATATTCCAGACGGCACATTGTTGAAGCCTCGCAAACCGGCGGCTCTTTCTTGCCGTACCCACGCGCTCGGACGGATTTTCGATGTTTTGGGCGGGTTGCTGGGCCAGGGCAATCCGGATTTTCTGTGCGCCGCAGGATTCTCTGACAGCCCCCATTTTATGTACTCGGGGTATGACAAGAATGGTGAGTGGTATCAGCTTTACCAGATCGGCTTTGGCGGTATCCCGGGCAAACCGTTCGGTGACGGGCCGGATGGACACTCGTTGTGGCCGAGTTTTACCAATGTTCCAAACGAATTTCTCGAGGCATATTTTCCTTTGCGCATCGAGATATATGAAACAGTGACCGATTCCGGTGGTGCTGGCACTCACAGAGGCGGCAACGCTATCCGGGTCGGCTACAGGTTCCTGGAGCCCGGTCAGATTTCAATCCATGACGACCGTTGGTTGACTTACCCGTGGGGAGTGAATGGCGGATTGCCGGGCAAGCGAAGTCAGAAAATTCTTCAACGTAAGGATGGGACCGAACAAATACTTCCATCGAAGTGTGATCGGATCAAAGTTGAGGTTGATGATTTGCTGCTATATGAAACCTGGGGCGGAGGAGGCTGGGGCGACCCATTCAAACGCCCGGTCGAAAAGGTCGAGTTTGATGTTCGTGCCGGCCTGGTCAGTGTTGCGGGGGCTAAAAGATATGGTGTTGTCATCAGTGATCGATATGAGGTGGATCAGAAGGCCACCTCCGTATTGCGCAAGAAAATGACGGCGGACCGTGGTGACACGAGCTTGTTCGATCGCGGTGGAACGATCGAAGAGTTGAAAGAACGATGTCTTGCAGAAACGGGTCTGGAGCCGCCGAAGAAGCCGGAGTTCCAGAAATGGGTAACTATCGGCCAAAGATGAAATCAATGGCATGTTAGTCTGCCTGTGCATTTATCGTTGGCGCTGAACAAGAGACGTCGTGAAAGCTGCAGAAAAAGTCTATAACGATCTGCGCGCCGGAATTATCGAGGCGCTGTATCCCCCGGGTGCGCGTATTACGGAGAAAGAAATTGCCGCGGCATCGGGTGTCAGTCGAACACCTGTCCGCGAGGCCATGAGGAGACTGCAAGCAGAAGGGCTGCTGGAGTTTGTGCCCCACCAGGGAGCCTTTGTCAAAACCTGGAGCGACGCGGACGCCGAGGAAATCTTCGAACTGCGGGTGCTTCTTGAACCCTTCGCAGCGCGCCGTGCGGCCAGCAATGCAACTGAGGATGAGATTGCGCAAATGAAATCTGCGGCTAAGGCGCAGTATGCTGAAGGCCGTGGCAGGGCGCATGGCTATCTGGAAAGAATCACGGATCTGAATGACCAGTTTCATAAATTGCTTTATGTCGCTGCGCGCAGCGAGCGCCTGAAATCAGTTCTTGGTGCGCTAAAAGACGCCCCTCTGGTATTCGAGACCTTCAGAGATTACACAGACGAAGATTTGCAGCGGAGTGCCCGGCATCATCTGGAAATCGTTCGGGCGATTGAGGCGCGCGATGGTGACTGGGCGGCATCCGTCATGCGCGCGCATGTGCAGGCTGCCAGGTTCACGCTGCAGTCGACGAAACAATCGCACTCGCAGCCGTCGTTGAAGCAGGCCTGAAAAGAAAACGCCGGCACATGCCGGCGTTTTTTCGTCAACAGTGACCGGGCGCTAGAAAGCATAAGTAAACTCTACGCCCCAGCGAGCCTCGGTTCCCGGATGAATAAATGATCCACCAAACTCTGGTGCCACGATCACTTCTTCCAGAAAGTTTTCATCGGTGATGTTGTTGCCGATCGCGGCCACCGTCCAGTTACCCGATCTAATACCCAACCTGACATCCAGCGTCTCGTAGCTGTCACGCCGGGTCCGGTCGTAGTTGCCAGTGCCTAAACCAGGGAAGAGGAAGGGATAATCGAACACGGTCGATGTCGTGTTGTTCTGCATCGTGTGAAACCAGGTGTCGCCAATCATCGTGTAGTAAAGATTGGCAAAGAAATCCATGTCTCCGCCGATTGGAAAATCGATCAGCGCAGCCAGGTTATGGTTGTATTCCGGCGTAGCCGGTGATTCGTTGCCCACAGTAATAGGCCGTGAACTGTTCGCTTCGATTTCACTGTCAATCCAGTTGAAGCCCGCGGCGAGTGTCAGCCAGTCGTTCAAAGACGCATCTATACCGATCTCGAAGCCATCGATACTAACGTCGTCAATATTTGAGACGACGCGTAGCAGACCAAAGGGTCCGACGAGGAATTCGAAGAACTGCATGTCATCGACATCGGTATGGTAATAGGCCGCCTGGAATCGTACACGACCGCCGTCCGCTGCAGACTTCACGCCGATCTCGAAAGCGCTGGAGGTCTCCTCGCGGAACTGATCGTCGATGACCAGGTTGAGCCCGAGTGGTTGGTTAAAAAACAGGTCGACGGTGGCAGAGCTGCCCTGGTTATTGAAACCGCCAGCCTTAAAGCCAACCCCCCAGCTGCCAAAAGCGGTCCACTGGTCATTGAAATCCCAGGTCAAACTGACCTTCGGCTGAAATTCATCGAAGGTCGCGCTGTTGTCGGCGATAACGCCCGATGGATTAATCGTCGGATCGAGACCGGGGTTGAGCGGTGCGCCCCCCAAAGAAAAGCCATCCAGCGTGAAATCGACATATTGGGTGGTTGGACCGACTGGCACCAAGTTGTGCACATCGCGTTTTTCCTTGTCGTAACGAAGTGCAAGAGACAACTCTACATCGTCCGACATATCGTATTGAAGCTGTCCGAATACCGCCCAGACATCGGTGTCAAACTGATCCCACACCAGCTGTTCTGTGGGGTTGGTCCCTGTCTGCGGGACAAACAGTGAGTTGGTAATCCCTTGTCCGGTATCGATGCCCAGGTTGACGCCGACTTCGCGGTCGATGTTCAGATAATAAAAACCAGTTTGCCACCGCATGCGCTGACTCGGGTCCGATGCGAGGCGAAGCTCGAAGCTCAGGTCCTTCTGGTTTCTCTCCTGGTACTGGGTCCCGTCGCAACTGGTCGGCGTATAGGGGCCGAAGATCGGGAAAAGCCCCATAAAGCTTCCATCCGACGGGAGCAACACCTGCGGCGGGGGAAGCGTAAAACCGGCATTGAATAAAGCGGTAGAGGTCTGGATGCAAGTCGGTTCGAAAAAGAAAAAACCGAACGCGCCACTGGTGCCATCGGCCGCGAGGGAGTTTTCGATGTTGCTGTAAAGCAGCCAGCCAGTCAGGCTCATGCCGTTGGCCAGTTCCTGATCGAATTTGGCCGACAGTTCGAGCGCTTCCTGATCGTTTTGCGGGTCAATATTTCCCTGGAACAGAAAATTGTGGGTATTGACGTTCTCGTGGAATAACTCAAAGCCCGGACCAAACGTTCCAAATGTTGACAGCGCAAATGCCGCGTTAAAGGTAATGGATGCAGCATCGACTTCACCGTAGCGAGCTTTCAGGTCGATTTTGAGATTTTCATTGGGGTGTAGCAACAGTCGGCCGTTGATGTTGAAACTTTCGAAATTATCAACGCCATTGCCGGTGTTAACGGTATTCCTGTAATAGCCGTCAGAGTTACGGAAATCAGCCTGCACGCTGAACTTCGTGTCACCGGCACCGGCCGGTCCCGCTATATAAGCTGAGACCACATTGGTCCCGTCGCCGGCAAAACTGGCCTTCAAAAGGGTTTCCATTTCATCGCCAGGTTCGCGAGTCGTGACCACAATAGCGCCAGCGGCCGCATTGCGTCCGTAAAGGGCGCCCTGTGGACCCTTGAGAACTTCAATTTGCTTCAGGTTGAGGTATTCGCGATTGAATGCAGCGGGGTTGCTCATCAGCACGCCGTCCACGATAAACGCGAAACTGTTTTCCGCATCACGCGACCCGTTCATGCCTCGAATATTGACCTGTGTATCCGCGACTTCCGCCGCATTGACCATCGATACGCCTGGTATCAGTCTGATGAAATCTTCCGCCCTGCTGATACCGGCACGCTGTATGTCCTGTTCGGTCAGTACGGTCACTGAGGCAGGAATGTCCTGCAAAGATTCCTCGATCCGGCGTGCGCTTACGATGATTTCTTCAATCGCGTTTGCACCGTCTTGTTGTGCCAAGACTGGTCCCGAGTAAAGGCCGAATCCGGCAATCAAAAGGATTATCGTGGAACCGAAAGCTCCATAGGCTTTATTAGATTTGGACATCTCGCACCCCCAGCTAGCTATGGCCGTGGCCAGCGATTGCGGCCACCAACGACATGAAGACCCTTTGGGTCGGTTTGTATACAATATAGTCTATATTAGGCCGATATACCTGTAAACTAGCACTTTAAACGACTAATTTGTATACAAATTAGGAAAAGCCCGAACCAAGGCTGGTATGTCGACCCAGGGCGCAAGGTGGGATGTTTTTGCAGTGGGTCGGCCAATTCCACGCGATAGATATTGCGAGTCAGATCATGCTCAAGAAAGTACATCATATTAATTTTCTGGTGAGCGACCTTGAAGAAGCATCGTCGCGGTACCGGTCCATTTTCGGTGTAGAGCCGGGCAAGATCGAGTTTTTACCCGAGCGTGGGGCGAAGGTCGTTCGGTTCCAGCTCGATAATGTCTGGATAATCCTGGTCCAGCCAACGGATCCTGGCGGTATGCCTGCCCGGCATCTGGCCAGCGAAGGCGAGGGCTTTTTCCTGATGTCTTTTGAGGTTGACGATATAGAAAGTGCATCCGCCTTAATCAAAAAGCAAGGCGGCCGCATCCTGGACAAGACGCCCCGGCATGGCCTGGATGACTGGAAAGTTGTTGATATCGATCCACGCGATACCTTTGGTGTCCGCTTGCAACTGGTCGAGTCGAGCGAAAGCGAGACGGGGGCGCATGAACTGTAAGCGCGCTGGCGCTTTGCGATCAGCGATTCTCAGGATGATCCGGCCAATACGGCGGATCGTAGAGAATTGCCGCTGATGAATCGCCATGTCCGCGGCAATCGTCCAGCACCGAGCGGCTGTCTGCAAGGTGCCAGCGGCGGCGGCTGGCAAACAGGGTTTGTTTTGCGAGGCTTTCGCTAAAACAACTTTTCCACAACTCCTGTTCGAGCAACAGGATCCGATCGGGTTTTTCGTCCAGCCAGGCGACGGCGTTATAAAGCTCCTGAGTGCGGGGAATGGTCTTGTAACCAAAATGGGTGACCGGGCGGGTGGCAAACAGCAGGAATTTCTCCTTGTAGCGGACCACGCCTAATTCCTGCTCCGGCCTGACGATCTCTTCGGCCGAGATCATCAGGTCGGAGCCGTTTTGCGACGCATTGCTCAGCGGTCCGAGCCACCAGCTGTAAACCATCCAGACCACGCCCATCATGATTGCGAACCCGGTTACCGCCTGGCGTACGCGACAGGCCAGAAAAATACTGAAACCGGCGACACCCAGGGTGATCAGCGGCGCCCAGGGCCGAACCAGGTAAATATTCTCGAGTTCGAGACCCCGTTCTGCGGCAAGCAGCTTGAAATAGATAACCGGGCTCAAGCTGGCGAGCGTGACTATAAGCGTCAGCAAAGCGGCCATGCGCCTGACGTTTTTTTGCTTTACCAGCTTGGCAAGGAACGGCGCGGCGGCAAGGGCGAGCGCCGGCAACAACGGGAATAGATAGAGGCCGCGCTTGTCTGAAGAGAAATGGAAAAACACCAGCACCAGGAGCGTCCAGCCCAGCAGGCAAAAGATGACGCTGTCACGCAGCCGGATACGCTCGCGCCATGCCGGGATCAGCCACGGCAACAACGCCGCCATCGGCATCCACAACCACGGAATAACTTCGAGCAGGTAATACCAGATCGGCTGGTTATGGCCCTCAATGGCGAAATAGCGTTGCACGGTCTGACCCCAAAGGACCTCATCCCGATAGGTAGCGAGCGCCGGATCGCCGCTGCCGGCAACCAGGACCAGCATCGGTATAAGCCAGGCGGAGAGGGTGGCGATCGCGATCAGGGGTCCAAGTGCCCAGCGCCAGCCGCCCGGTATCGGTGTACCCGCCCAGCGCCGATTCACGACATAGGCATAGGGAACAAAAAGCAGCCAGGGCAAAAAGCCGACGCCCTTGGTGATAACCGCCATTCCGGTCGCCGCGGCGCCAAGGTAATACATCCGCCAGTTCGGCCCGAGAAACATATGCCGTGCGAATCCGTACAGCGCAAGCGTCGTCCACATGACCAGCAAGGCGTCGATTTGCGCCGATTTCGCCTGCAATGGAAACTGAATCGTCAGCAGCAACAAGATGACCGCGGCGATACCGGTTTCCCGGTTCCAGATGCGCCGCCCAAGGTCGTAGACGGTCAGCATGATCACCAGCCCGGCGGTCAATGAAGGCAGTAAAAACGAGATGCGCAAAGACCCGGTAAGCCAGTAGAAAGCCGCAATACACCACATAAAAAACGGTGGCTTCTGCGCGTAGTATTCGCCGGCCCGTACCGGGAAGAACCACTGATTGTTGAGTACCATGTCACGCGCCATCAACGCATACCGCGGTTCATCGGGTGGCCATGGATCGCGCAGCCCCATTCCCGAAGCCAGTAGCAATAGCCCCGCTATGACGATGAAGAAGAGATCGCGCCGAATCAGGCTGACGTCATTTTGCAGGCTGGGCAATCGGGATACTCCTGTTCGGCGTGTAGTTTTTCTCGCAAAATGTATCAATAACTCTACCTTGTCGAACCGGCAGACCTGCAACTCAGCGCATGTTCGATCATAACTGATAAATTTGCGCTGATTTCAAGCATTCGACCAGCCATTCGGCATAGCCAATAAGACGTAGGGAGCCGAATCCTGGCGGCGGCAAGGGCAACAACCGGCTTTTTGCCCAGGTCTCCGACCGCAGAATATCCTCGGGCGCGCGCTAACCACCTGTGATGCGGTTGTTTCAGACCAAGGTACGGGCTATTTTCGAGATATAACATAACGTTAGCTTGCATTCCTCGGAATTTGTTGCACAATGTGCTGTAGGTACCGGATTCCAGGGAAGGGATTCGCAGGAGAGCCGCCAGAATACAAGAGAGGACTCCGGGATGAGTTCACCAGCAGGCGAGAAAGGCAAGGCACCTGAGCAGCGGGATACGAGCCTGTCCGGTATCCTTAGCCAATCCCAAAAACCCTCGGCCGGTCTTGATCTGCAATACGTCAAGGTTGCCGTCGATCTGCAAAACCTCAGTGCGGACGATGCTGACGAAAAACTTCAGGCCTGCCTCGATAATTTGCTCAAAGCCTCGTCAGTCGATACAGCATTCATCGCGTTGTTCGACGATCAGACCACGCGAATCGAGCGGCTGATCGTTTCGAAAACGGCTTTTTCGCAGAGTGCGGCCGAGGTCCTCAATGGCAAGGAGCTCGAAGAGCTTTCATGGTTTCGCGCGCGGCTGAGACATTTGCGGGTCGTCGAGATCGCGGACACGGCTAGCGTTGCCTCGAGCAATGCGGACGCGGCGTTCCTCGCCGAAAGACATATTGGTTCCATACTGATTACTGCTTTTAGCATCGGCGATCGTTTGGCCGGGATGTTGGGTCTTTGCATGGATTCCGCAAAACCCGATGGCTGGGAAGTTGATTACCACCTGCTCCTGAAACTGATCGGTACTTCGCTGGCGTGCGGCCTGGAAAAACTTACCCTGGCGCATCGCCTGGCGAATATCGAGGAATTGCGGGAGGTGTACGATATCTGTGCAAACGACGGTATCTGGGACTACGACTCGGCAACTCGGCAGCTCATTTTTTCACCACGCTGGAAAACGATGCTGGGCTATGCACAGGATGAACTGACGAACTCTCCGGACTGGCGGGACCTGGTGCACCCGGATGACCTGGGTCGCGTCCAGGGCGAAATGCGCGCTTATGTGGATGGACGCGCCGACCGTTTCGAGAGCACGCATCGCATGCGGCATCGCGCAGGCGGTTGGCGATGGGTGCATAGCCGTGTGCTCGCCCTGAGGACAGAAACAGGCAACGTACGCCGCCTGATTGGTGTCGAACTCGACATTACCCAGCGCAAGACCTACGAAGAAGAGTTGTTTCGCGAGAAAGAACGCGCGCAGATTACCCTGCAGTCCATCGGCGACGGCGTTGTAACCACCGATGAAAACAGTATCGTCGATTACCTGAACCCGATCGCGGAAGACCTGACCGGTTGGTCATTGGAGGACGCACAGGGTAAGAAAGTCGATGAAATATTTCGCAGTTTCCACGAAGAGACCTGCGAACCGCTGGAAAACCCGCTGGCAATGGCGATCAAGCGTTGCCGCCTGATAAAAACCGTCAGACCGACACTGCTGATCCGCCGCGATGGCAATGAGTTGTACATAGAAAGTACCGCCGCGCCGATCCGCAATGGCTCGGGTGACGTTAGCGGTGGCGTCCTGGTGTTTCACGACGTCAGTGAGTCACGCGAGCTAAACCGCAAACTCAGTTATCACGCCAGTCACGACATCCTGACCGGCCTGGTTAACCGGCGCGAGTTCGAGAACAAACTGGAGCGCGCCCTGAAAGCGGCGCAAAGCAGGGAAAAGTCCTACGCGATGTGTCATCTCGATCTCGATCAGTTCAAGATCGTCAACGATACCTGCGGGCACAGCGCCGGAGATGCACTGCTCGGCCAGTTGGGCGCCCTGTTGAAATCCAGAATCCGCTGGCGGGACACCGTGGCGCGACTGGGTGGTGATGAGTTCGGCGTGTTGCTGGAAAGCTGCTCGCTGGATGAAGCGATGAAGACCGCCGAAGACCTGCGCGAAACAGTCAAGGAATTCCACTTCGTCTGGGAGGATAGAACCTTCAGACTCGGCGTCAGCATCGGCATTGTGCCGATTAGCTCGGAAAACCAGGACGTGGCCGCGTTACTCAGTGCAGCGGACAGTGCCTGCGCGGCCGCCAAGGAGGCGGGGCGCAATCGCATCCACTGCTACCAGGAAAACGACATCGACCTGATGCGTCGGCGCAAGGAAATGCAATGGGCCGCGCGCATCAACAATGCACTGGAGGAAAACCGTTTCGAATTGTTCCGCCAGACGATAATGCCGCTGCAGGACAACGACACCGGCTCCCATTACGAAATCCTGTTGCGCATGCGCGATGAAAACGGGCACATCGTAACGCCTGATTTATTCATATCCGCCGCCGAGAGATTCGGCATCACGCCGGCAATCGACCGCTGGGTTATCGAAAATACTTTCCGCTGGCTGGTATCGGAAGCCGATGAGCGCGAGCGGCTGGCGATGTGCTCGATAAATCTGTCGGGCCTGAGCATCGGTGACGACAAGTTCTTGCCGTTCGTCACCGAACAGTTACAGATGAGCGGCCTGGATGCCGAAAAAATCTGCTTCGAAATCACCGAGACGGCGGCGATCGCCAGTTATTCACAAGCCAATCGGTTTATTCAGGCGCTCAAAGAATTCGGCTGCCGTTTCGCGCTGGATGACTTCGGAACAGGCCTGTCTTCATTTGGCTACCTCAAGCATTTTCCGGTGGATTTCCTGAAAATCGATGGCAGTTTCGTCAAGGAAATCCTGCACGACCCGATCGATCGTGAAATGGTTCGCTCGATCAATGAAATCGGTCATCTGACCGGCAAACAGACGATTGCCGAGTTTGCCGAGAACGAGGAAATCATCGCCATGCTCAAGGGCATGGGCGTGGATTATGCCCAGGGTTACGGTGTCTCCGAACCCAAGCGTATCGTCCGCGACACCGATGCAGAGATCGAAACCGGCGACTTGATTTAACCGGCCTGCGCAACCTCGTCTTCGGCAAGCGCCGCCGCTGTTCCCCCGGGGAATACATCGACCTGCAAGGCGTCATCCACAAGCTCGGCCGCTTCGCGGATGAGTTGAGCTTCCATATCGGTGATTACGCCGGCTTCGAGACCGGCGGCGACCGCCTCCTCGTAATCATAGGGAAAGACCTGCTTGCCGGTAGCATTCCTGATCTTGATTTCCAGCGGCTCGGAGTCGACGGATTTGCGAAATGCCAGTTCGACCCGACCGACCGGGTCGTCTTTTTTCAGGTTGATAAACAATCCCTCGGTGAGCCGGTCGCGCGCTGCGGAGGGTTCGAGCAGGATCGAAGCCACCTCGTGGCCAAGTTTGTCAGAGGCGCCCTTGGCTCGCCGTCCCAACGGGAGGACCAGCCAACGCATCAGGCGGCCGGCCAGCGACGATGGGAAATTGCGAAATATGGCGTCGAGGCGGTCTTCGATGATGCCGAGTGAATCCTCGAGTACCCATTGGGCCAGCACCAGGTCCTCTGGACAACGACCCTGATCCTCGTAGTGCTTGATAACCGCGGAACCAAAATACAGGTGGCTGAGAATATCGCCAAAGCGTGCCGACAGTTTCTCGCGGCGTTTGAGTTCGCCGCCCAGCATCAGCATCGCGACATCCGCAACAAAGGCGAATGCTGCGCTCATTCGCGACAGGCGCCGCTGGTAATGGGTCAGGGGGCCGATATCGGGAACGCTGACCAGGCGGGAGCCGCTCAGCGCGTCAACCACGGCGCGGACCGCGTTGCTGATCGTAAACCCGATATGCCCGAACATTGCCCGGTCGAAATCCCGCAGACCCTGTTTCGGGTCTTCGTTGGCAACGGCGAGCATTTCTGTCAGGACATAGGGATGGCAACGAATCGCCCCCTGGCCAAAGATAATCATGCTGCGAGTCAGGATATTGGCGCCTTCGACCGTGATCGCCACCGGTATGGTGCGATAGGTCGAGACCAGGTAGTTTCGTGGCCCGCAACAGACCGCGCGGCCGCCGTGGATGTCCATCGCGTCGTTCAAACACTGACGCATACCCTCGGTGTTGTGATATTTCAGTATCGCCGACAATACCGATGGTTTTTCCCCGAGAGCGAGTGCAGACGCAGTCAGGCAACGCGCGGCATCCATGCGATAAGTCAGGCCGGCGATTCGGGTAAGCGCTTCCTCGACGCCTTCGAAGCGGCCAATCGGGGTCTTGAACTGTTTGCGTATCCGCGCGTAAGCGCCGGTGGTCAGCGAGCACAGCTTGCCGGCCCCTGCTCCGAGCGCGGGCAGTGAAATCGCCCGCCCAACCGACAGGCAATCCATCAGCATGCGCCAGCCCTGGCCGATATATTCCTGTCCGCCGATAATCCACTCCATCGGTACGAAAACGTCGGTGCCGAAATTCGGGCCGTTGAGAAAGGCGCCGCCCGGGTTATGCCGGTCGCCGATCCTGACGCCAGGCGTGTCGCTCGGTATCAGCGCGCAGGTAATGCCCAGTTCTTCACGGTCGCCCAGCAAGCCATCGGGATCGCGAGCCTTGAATGCAAGGCCGAGTATGGTGCAGGCCGGACCCAGCGTGATATAGCGTTTCGACCAGTTGATATTGAAGCCCAGGACTTCGCGGCCTTCATATTCACCCTTGCAGACGATGCCGTAATCTGTCATCGCTCCGGCATCGGAACCGGCGTACGGGCTGGTCAAGGCAAATGCAGGTATTTCCTTACCCGCGGCGAGGCGCGGGAGGTAGTAATCTTTTTGCTTTTCTGTGCCGTAATGCATCAGCAATTCGCCTGGACCTAGCGAGTTTGGCACCATGACGGTAACCCCGGCGGCCAGGCTGCGGCTGGCGACTTTCATGACCACTTCCGACTGCGCCCTGGGCGAAAACTCCAGGCCGCCGTATTTTTTCGGAATGATCATGCCGAAAAACTTGTTTTTCCTGATGCAGTTCCAGGATTCTTCAGGCAAATCATTCAGATCATTGTTGATATGCCAGTCGTCCAGGGTTTCACACAGTTCGGCGACCGGCCCATCGATGAAAGCCTTTTCTTCATCGCTGAGTTCCGATACCGGAACATCCATCAGTTTTTTCCAGTCTGGCCGGCCACTGAACAAATCGCCATCCCACCAGACGGTGCCGGCGTCGATGGCCTCTTTTTCGGTGCTGGACATCGGCGGCAGAACTGAACTGAACCATTCCATCAGTGGCTTGCTCAGAATCATCCGCCGCAGCGGCCTGATATTAAGCGGAGCGGCCAGCAATGCGAATATGATCCACGGAATGACGCTGGTCTGTCCGCCGAGCCACTGTAAACCACCGATGAAAACAGCAGCGGCAACAGTCCATTGCCAAAGACTTGCGCGTAGATAGGCGAGCGCGATAGCTGCCACCGCGATCAGGATCCAAGTCAGGGCCGTCATTTCTTTTCCTCCTGGTTTTGGCCTGTGTCACACGCCAAAAATTAAACATATGATGCATTGCATCATAGCAGATATGACGCGGGCTTTTGGCAAAAGTGCCGCTTCAGCCGGCTAGGTCATGGCTCCCTAATGGTAAAACGCATTGAAAAATCAACCGCCCGGAGATTCTTGGTCAGCGCGCCACAGGAGATGAAATCGACTCCGGTCGCCGCCGTTTCCTGCAGTTGTTCGACCTGGTAGCCGCCTGAAGCTTCCAGGATGGCCTGGCTCCCGGAGTCACGGGTTTTGCTCACCGCCTCTTTTAGCAGTGCATTGGAAAAATTGTCCAGCAGTACGCTGTCCGCAGTGGCGGCCAGTGCCTGGTTCAGCTGATCCAGGTTCTCGACCTCGACCTGGACGGGCAGATCGCTGATCGTTCTCGCCCGGGCGATAGCGGCCGCCACCGATCCGGCTGCGGCGATATGGTTTTCCTTGATCAGGATTGCGTCATACAGACCCTGCCGGTGGTTTCGCGCGCCGCCGCAGGCGACCGCATACTTTTGCGCGTTGCGCAGACCCGGGATGGTTTTTCGGGTGTCCAGGATCTGACAGCCCGTACCCCTGACCGCATCGGCGTATCGCCTGGCCGTGGTTGCCGTGGCCGATAGCGTCTGCAGAAAGTTCAGCGCCGTTCGTTCACCGGTCAACATCGCGCGGGCAGGCCCGGCGAGACGGCAAATCGTTTGCCGAGCCTTTGCCGCGTCACCCTCGGTCAATAGCCATTCGATGCTTATTCCAGGATCCAGTTGGCCGAATACTTCGTCGAACCATGGACGCCCGCAGATTACCGCGGCTTCGCGCACGATTACCGTTGCTTGAGCCATGGCGTCGGTTGCCACCAGTACCGCGGTCAGGTCCCCGCCGCCCACGTCTTCTGCCAGTGCATGACGGACAAGCTGCGGCATATCGTCCGGTACGGGGTTGGAAAATCGTTGCTTGTGCTTGGTCTGGCTCATCGGTAGTCCGGGAGAATGACTAATCAGGGTTGGCCTGTGTTCGACCAGATTCCGGAATCATCGCTTTTTGTCGGGGGACAAACAAGAAACCCGGCAAACGCCGGGTTTCCGTCGTCGTTCATGAACTTTCTCTTCAGAACGGCAAACCATGAGTCGCGCCCGTCATGCACATCAGCATCGGCAGCGACAGCAAGGTGTTGGTTCGCGAAGCCATGAAAGCGATACTCTTTGCTTTCGCTTTTTCCTCGTCTGTGGCCGGTACCATGCCGAGCAGTTTTTTCTGGTTTGGCCAGATCAGGACCCAGACATTGAACAGCATGATGGTTCCCATCCAGGCGCCCAGCCCGAGAATGGTGTAGTAACTGCTACCTTCAGACATACCCAGGGTGAATGTGGGTACGAAATTTTTTCCCAGGTAGGCAGCACCCGACAGCCAGGTCACCAGGGCCGCCCAGCGGAACCAGTTGAGCGCCAGCGGCGCTACATACTTGGTAATCGCGGCGCCTCCCGGGCCTCCTTCATCGCTGGCGGCAGCGCCCAGCGCGGAAACCTGGACGAAATTGAAGTAGTACAGCAAGCCTATCCAGGTGACCCCGGCAATGATGTGCAGCCAGCGGACAAACTGGTTCCAGTCAAATGCGAAGCCACCCACCGAGGCGCCGATAATCAGCATCAGCACAAAACCAGCGATCAGCGTTCCGTTTACCGTTTTTAGTGGGTTCATGATCGTCTCTCTCCCGCAGAATTATGATGTTTTTCGGCGTCAGCGTGAATGCGCCAGACACTCGATGTATTGGAAGAATAGGTTAGGCGCCGGGATATTTCAAACGCAGCAGCCCACGCAGCAGCAACGGTGGCCGGCTATTCGCCACGGTTTTTTGTGGCCGGCTTCGAGTAGAATGTAGGCACGCGATTCCAGGGACGGGTTAATGCCATGAAGAAAATTCTGATCGCTGCGCTGCTGGCCTTTACAGTGACGATTTTGCCCGCTTGCGCGGCCGCGCTTCTTGGCGGGCAGGGCAGCGGTAGTTACCAGTCGTCCGGCGATGGCCGTGGCGGCGCGCAGTCGGCGGGGGATCAGACGATCAGCGCGACCTTGCAGGAAAAATTGTCGTCCGACCCGGTCACCAAGGGTTCCAGGATACAGATTGAGACCAGCAATGCAATTGTGGTCTTGAAAGGTGACGTGGCATCGGTAAGAATCAGTCGGCGCGCGGCCGAGATAGCCGGCCAGGTCGACAAAGTCAGGGCGGTCAGGAACCATCTGTGGGTGCGTTCCAGCGACTGATCGGGGTGCCGGTGGGGTGCCACAGCATACTTATAGAGGTGCAAGGTGGATACAAACGAGAAAATTCAGGAACAACTGCAGGGTAATACCGTTATTTTGTATATGAAGGGTTCGCCGGACTTTCCGCAGTGCGGTTTCTCCGCCCAGACCGTCGCCGCCCTGAGAGCCTGCGACACCGAGTTTACCCATGTCAATATCCTTGAAGACCCCGAGCTCAGGGAAGGGCTGAAGGCGCATTCCAACTGGCCGACCTTTCCGCAGCTATACGTTTCCGGGGAACTGGTTGGCGGTTGCGACATCACGCTTGAGATGTTTCACAGCGGCGAGTTGAAAAAGCTCCTGGACAAAGCCACCGCATAGGCTGCTATCTTTCTCGGTTTTTTGCGCCGGCGTATTCTTCGTACTGACCGCGAAAGCGGTTGACGATCAGGCAAAAAAGATCGGCGGTACGCTCGGCGTCGTAAGCGGCGGAATGCGCTGATTCCGTATCCCACTCCAGACCGGCCGCTATGGCTGCTCGCGCAAGAACCGTTTGTCCGAGGGCGACGCCGCCTAAAGTCGCCGTGTCGAAACTGCTGAAAGGATGAAACGGGTTGCGTTTCAACTGGCAGCGCTCGAGCGCGGCATTCAGGAAATTCAGATCGAAAAAAGCGTTATGCCCGACCAGTATGGCGCGGCTGCAACCATAATCCCGCACTGCCTTGCGGATTGGCCTGAACAATCGTCGCAATGCTTCTTTCTCCGGCAGGGCCGGGCGGAGTGGATGGTCCGGCACTATTTTATTGACTTCCAAAGCCGCCGCTTCGATGCGTGCGCCGGGGAACGCCGCCACGTGATAGCGGATAGTCTCGCCCCGTTCCAGCGTTCCGTCTTCATTCATTTCGACCAGGACGGCTGCAATTTCCAGCAACGCGTCGGTGGCCGCATTGAAGCCGCCGGTTTCGACGTCGATGACGACCGGCAGAAATCCCCGGAAGCGGCCGGCCATCTCCGGCGGCCGGACATTCCTGGCCGTACCTTTTTCAGTCATCGTCGGGCCCCAGGCGCCATGCGACTTCTTCGCCCGCCCTGAAGGGGGTCAGGTGATGCTGTCCGAATTCCAGTGTCCGGCTGACTGTCCATGGATTTTTTGTCAGCGTGACGGTCTCCTGGTTCCGCGGCAGCCGATAAAAATCGGCGCCGTGATGGCTGGCAAACGCTTCCAGCCGGTCCAGCCGGCCGGCCTGATCGAATGCTTCGGCGTACAGCTCGATTGCAGCATGCGCGGTAAAGATTCCGGCGCAGCCACAAGCGGATTGTTTGTCAGCAGTCGCGTGCGGAGCCGAATCCGTCCCCAGGAAGAACCGCTCCGACCCGCTGGTTGCGGCTTCGAGCACGCTCAGGCGATGGCGTTCGCGCTTTAACACGGGCAGGCAATAATGGTGTGGTTGCAGCCCCTGGCCAAACAGCGCGTTGCGATTCAGCAATATATGGTGCGCGGTGATGGTGGCAGCGATTCCCTGGCGCGAAGCGAGGACGAAGGCTACAGCGTCCGCCGTGGTGATATGTTCAAAAACGATCCGCAGGCGCGGAAACTTATCGGCCAGCGGCGCCAGAGTCTGGTCAATAAACGCTTTTTCACGGTCGAAGACATCGACCGAGGGGTCGGTGGCCTCACCATGCACCAGTAGCGGCACATCGCTGGCCTGCATGGCATCGAGCGCCGCGTAGACTTTTTCGATAGCCGTTACCGCCGCATCCGACAAGGTGGTTGCGCCTGCCGGGTAATATTTCACGGCGATAAGGAATTCCGCCGCCGCGGCTTTGCGGATTTCCCCGGCAGTCGTGTCGTCGCTAAGGTACAGCGTCATCAGCGGGGAAAAATTGCTGCCGGCGGGCCTGGCGGCCAGAATTCTCTGCCGGTATTCGGCGGCCTGTGCCACGGTCGTAATCGGCGGATCCAGATTGGGCATGACCACAGCCCGGGAAAACCTTGCGCAGCTAAAGGGCAGCACCGAGGCAAGCAAGGCGTCATCGCGCAGGTGCAGGTGCCAGTCGTCCGGCCGGCTTATGACCAGTCTGTCCATCGTCAGCCAAAGACTCCTTGTGCTATTGGTCCGGCAATCCGGCGTCCAGCAGTTCAAGCGTAAAACGAACCCCGAAACCAGTGATCTGCGTGGGGATGTGGGCCAGCCCACCCTTGTGGCTGGAAGCGCCCAGATCGATGTGCAGCCAGGGTATGGAATCCGGGACGAACCGCCGCAGGAAGCGGGCCGCGTATATGTGATCGCCCATGCCATCGGTCGTACATTGCTTGATGTCGGCGATCGGGCTTTCCAGCGTCTGGTCAAAATCTTTTTCGTCGAGCGGAAAAGGCCAGACGCGTTCGCCACTGGCGCGGCCAATTTGAATCAGCGGTTCCCGCCAGTGGTCCCGGTTGGTGAAAATGGCGCTCAACCGCGTCGTCAGCCCGCGGATGCAGGACCCCGTGAGCGTTGCATAATCGATCATCAAACCGGGTTTGTCGCGTGCTGCCAAGGCGAGGGTATCGGCCAGCGCCATGCGGCCTTCCGCATCCGTGTGGATGACCTGGATGGTAACGCCGTTGCAAGCGGTGATTACATCCTGCGGCTTGTATGCCTGGCTGCCGATCATGTTCTCGCTGATCGCCAGCCAGCAGTCCACCCGGCGGGGCAGCCCGAGACGGCTGATCGCGAGCAAACAACCCAGTGCGACGGCGCTGCCGCCCATGTCCTCATGCATATCCAGCATCGAGTCGTGGGGCTTCAGATTGGTTCCGCCGGTGTCGAAACATATGCCTTTGCCCACCAGGGTCAGCAATTCGCCGGTGGTCTTTTGCGGGCGATACTTGAGATGCACGATGCCGGCGTCGCGGCCGGGATTGGCCTGGGCAACGGCCAGGAACGCACCGGCGCCTTTCTTTTCGAGTTCTTTTTGCCCGAGCAGTTGGTAGCTCCAGCCCTCGCGCCTTGCCAGCGCCTCGACCAGTCGGCAGTAATTGGCTGAATCCAGTTGGTTGGGCGGCAGGGTGGTCAGCCAGCGCGCGAGGTAATTGCCCTCGGCTTCCGCCTGGCACCGCTTCAGGTCAGGCAGTTCTGCGACCGCGAATAATCTCAGGCTGCGAATCCGCCGTTCGCGTTTCGGCTTGCTTTTCAGGCTGGGCATCCTGGCGGCGCTCGCCAATGCCGCGCTGATCAGTGCATCCATGGCGGCCGCCTGGTGGCCGGCGTCGAAGCCATGGGCGAGTATGCCAACCGTCAACTCCTGGCTCGCCGTCGCAGTCATCTGGCGGGCCAGCGTCAATTTTTCGAATACGCTCGCCTCAAGCGATATTACACCCAGGCTGAATCCGGTCGCCGAGGCGTTGGCGAAGCGGCCGCTGATTACACCATCGGGATCGCGCCGGCTGAGTTTCTTCAACAACTCGTGATATGGCAGTTGAGACCAGGAAGTCGCCGCCAGACCCTTGGGGATCAGGATTAGCAAGTGGTCCAGCTTGTCCAGATCCGCGCGCGACAGCTTGTTGCCGGTATGGCGTATCGTCACTGACAATTTTGGCGGCAACAACTCAGTCATGTTTTACCTTGACCTCAAAAAAACAAACCCCGATGATATCGGGGTCGGTACTCGGAATCAGTAATATCATAGGTTCGCGGCGCATCATCCTAGCAGGAGGGGGCCGGGAAATCATCCTGGAGACGACTATCGCAACCTCGCATTGCATCGTCCTGCACGCTGCAGCCGGTCGCCGCGTAACAAGACAAAAACCCGGGTAATTATCGATGGCTGACAGCAAGAAATTGCAGGACCAGGACCCACTGGAAACCCGTGAATGGGTTGAGTCGATCGAGTCCGTACTCAAAGTGCACGGACCCGAAAGGGCGCATTTCCTGATTGAACGGGTCATCGACCACGCCCGCCGGTCGGGCGCGTATCTTCCGTATAGCCCGAATACCGCTTACCTGAACACGATTGCCACCGGTCAGGAACCGGAATATCCGGGCGACCGCGCGATCGAGCGTCGGGTCGAGGCGTATATACGCTGGAACGCGATGGCGATGGTCGTGTACGCGAACCGCAAGAGTACCGAGTACGGCGGCCATATCGCGTCTTACGCCTCATCGGCGACGCTGTATGAAGTCGGCTTCAATCATTTCTGGCGTGCCCCCGGCGACGATAATCCCGGCGATATGATTTTCTTCCAGGGTCATTCCTCACCCGGCATCTACGCGCGGGCTTTTCTCGAAGGACGGCTCGATGAGCAGCAACTCAGGTCGTTTCGACGCGAAGTCGGCGGCAACGGCTTGTCATCGTATCCACATCCATGGCTGATGCCGGATTTCTGGCAATTCCCGACGGTCTCGATGGGTCTGGGCCCGATGATGGCGATTTACCAGGCCCGTTACTGCCGTTATATGCAACACCGCGGGATCATCCCGCCCGACGACCGCAAGATCTGGTGTTTCCTCGGTGACGGTGAAACGGATGAACCCGAGTCGCTGGGCGCGATCACGATGCCGGTCCGCGAAAAACTGGACAACCTGATATTTGTCGTTAACTGCAACCTGCAACGGCTCGACGGACCGGTCAGGGGAAATGGCAAGATCATCCAGGAACTTGAAGCGGCGTTTCTCGGTGCCGGCTGGAATGTGATCAAGGTCATCTGGGGTTCGCGCTGGGATCCGCTGCTGGCCCGCGACCACAAGGGACTGCTGCGCCAGCGGATGGAAGAATGCGTCGATGGCGAATACCAGAATTTCAAGGCCAAGGGCGGCGCGTTTACGCGCGAGCATTTTTTCGGCGAGTATCCGGAGCTCGCGGCGATGGTTGCCAATATGTCGGATGACGAGATCTGGCGTCTCAATCGCGGCGGGCACGACTCACACAAGGTTTATGCCGCCTATGCGGCAGCGGTCGCCCACCAGGACCGTCCGACCGTGATCCTGGCCAAGACCGTCAAGGGCTACGGCATGGGCAAGGCCGGCGAGGGCCAGAACATCACCCACCAGCAGAAGAAAATGGATGTCGACGAGCTCAGGGCGTTTCGCGATCGTTTCAATATTCCGGTTGCCGACGACGATATCGAGGGTCTGCCGTTTTGCAAGCTGGCCAAAGGCAGCGAGGAACTGGCCTATTTGCAGGGCCAGCGCAAAAAGCTTCGCGGATATTTGCCGGTTCGCCACAACAAGGCGCCGTCTCTGAAGGCGCCGCCGCTGGAAATCTTTGCAACCCAGCTGCAGGGCACGGGCGAAAGAGAGGGTTCCACGACCATGGCATTGGTCAGGATGCTGACCACCCTGCTCAAGGACAAGCGGATCGGCAAGCACATCGTGCCCATCGTTCCGGATGAAGCGCGTACCTTCGGCATGGAGGGCATGTTCCGCCAGGTCGGCATTTATTCATCGCTCGGTCAGTTGTATACGCCGCAGGATGCCGACCAGCTGATGTTTTATCGCGAGGATATCAAGGGCCAGATTCTCGAGGAGGGCATCAACGAAGGCGGGGCGTTCTGCTCGTGGATGGCCGCGGGTACCAGCTACGCCAACCACGGCGTTCAGATGATCCCCTTTTATATCTTTTATTCGATGTTCGGTTTCCAGCGGATCGGGGATTTCGCCTGGGCGGCGGGCGATATGCAGACGCGCGGTTTCCTGATCGGGGGTACGGCGGGGCGGACGACCCTCGCCGGTGAAGGCCTCCAGCACCAGGATGGCCACAGTCATTTGCTGGCCTCGACGATTCCCAACTGCGTTTCCTACGATCCGGCTTACGCCTATGAGCTGGCGGTGATTGTCCAGGATGGTTTGCGCCGCATGTTCGAGGAGCAGGAAAGCGTTTTCTACTACATCACTTGCATGAATGAGAACTATGTCCAACCGGCGATGCCCGCGGGGGTCGAGCAGGGCATTCTCAATGGCATGTACCTGTTGCGCATCGGCCAGCGCGGGCAGGTTCGCGCTCAACTGATGGGTTCGGGAACCATACTCCGGGAAGTCGAAGCGGCCGCCGACCTGCTGGAAAAAGATTTCTCGATACCCGCCGATGTCTGGAGCGTGACCAGCTTCAATCAATTGCGGCGCGATGGCCTGGAGGTCGAACGCTTCAATCGCCTGCACCCGGGCAAGGAGCAGCGGCGGTGCTACGTCCAGCAGTGCCTGGGCGACCGGGACGGGCCATACATCGTGGCGACGGATTACATGAAGGCGGTGCCCGACCAGATCAGGCAGTGGGTCCCGGGACGCTTCGTGGCGCTGGGGACGGACGGTTTCGGGCGCAGCGACGCACGCGCTGCCTTGCGCAGTCATTTCGAAGTCGATCGGCGGCACATTGCTCTCGCAGCGCTCAAGGCGCTGGCCGATGACGGCAAGCTGGATTACGCGACAGTCGGTGCGGCGATCAAGAAACTCGGCATCGACCCGAAAAAACCGGACCCGGTCGGCGTATAGGGTCTCGGCGGACAATGGCGCAGCGAATCGAAATCCGGGTTCCCGATATTGGAGATTTCCAGGACGTGGAAGTCATCGAGGTCATGGTGGCGGCGGGAGACCGGGTTGAGATCGAGGACCCCCTGGTAACCGTGGAAACCGACAAAGCGGCCATGGATATACCGGCGCCGGTGGCGGGGTCAGTGGTTGAAGTCAGCGTGAAGGTTGGCGCCAAGATTTCTGAAGGCGACCTGGTGTTGGTGCTGGATTCAGAAGGCGAGCAACCGGCACCGGCGGACGCGGCGGATTCTGCAGCGGAAGCAAGAGTTTCTTCGCAGCCGGTGGAGATCGAAGTCCGGGTACCCGATATCGGTGATTTCACCGATGTGGATGTGATCGAGGTACTGGTCCGGGCGAATCAGGAAATTGAGCTCGAAGAGCCGCTGGTAACCCTGGAAACAGACAAGGCGGCGATGGATGTTCCGGCCCCGGCCGGAGGCAGGATCGTGTCGGTCGCGGTCAAAGAAGGCGACAAAGTATCCGCGGGTGACCTGATCGTGACCCTGCTGGGAATTCCGGCGCCGGTGCCAGAAAGCCGTCAGCCCCCGGTGGCGGCAGTCGAACCGGCGCCTGCCCCGGAAACGCCTGCGCCAGCGCGCATTCCCGGGGCGGTGAAGGAATTGCCGGCTATAGACGAGGCCAGTTTCTCCCGCGCCCACGCTGGACCATCGGTCAGGATGCTGGCGCGCGAACTGGGCGTCGACCTTGGGCAGGTCAAAGGCAGCGGACTAAAGAGTCGCATCACCCATGACGACGTCAAGGCGTGGGTCAAAGCCGTATTGACCGGCGCTGACGGTTTGCCGGGCGCCGCATTGCCAAAAGTGCCCGAAGTCGATTTTGCCCGGTTTGGCGAGGTCGAGACCCAGCCGCTGGGCCGTATCCAGAAAATCTCCGGGCCCCGGCTGCAGGCGGCCTGGATCAATTTGCCCCACGTGTTCCAGTTCGATGAGGCCGATATCACGGAACTCGAAAAAGTCCGCCAGGATTTGCAGCCGGTTGCCGCCGACAAGGGCGTCAAACTGACGCCGCTGGCGTTTATCCTCAGGGCCTGTGTGCTGGCGCTGAAGGAATTCCCGGATTTCAACAGTTCACTGTCCGCCGATGGCGAGCACCTGGTTTACAAGAAGTACTTTCACCTGGGATTCGCCGCCGATACGCCAAACGGGCTGATGGTGCCGGTGATTCGCGATGCCGACAAGCTGGATATTTATGCCCTGGCCGGCCGGCTCGGCGAACTCAGCGCGAAGGCACGCGATGGCAAGCTGAAAGCCGACGAGATGCAAGGCGGGACTTTTACCGTTTCCAGCCTCGGTGGTATCGGCGGTACCGGATTTACCCCGATCATCAATGCACCGGAGGTCGCGATCATGGGTGTCGCGCGATCTGCGATGAAACCCGTATACGTCGATGGAAAATTCGTGGCGCGGCTGATACTGCCGTTTTCCGTGTCCTACGATCACCGGGTCATCGATGGCGCTCAGGCGGTTCGTTTTACCAGCTACCTGTCCACTGTGCTCGCCGATCCCGGCAAGCTGACGGCTCCGCTTTCGTGAGCGCGGACGAGCAGACGATGGCTGCGGCCGAATACACCGGCACCGTCGATATCTCGACCCGGCTGCTGGTGCTCGGTTCGGGGCCGGGCGGGTACACCGCCGCGTTTCGGGCGGCCGATCTCGGGCTGGAGACGACGCTGGTGGAGCGCTTTGATGCGCTCGGCGGGGTTTGCCTCAACGTCGGTTGTATCCCGTCGAAAGCGCTGCTGCATGTCGCCAAGGTCATGGACGATGCCAAAGCCATGGCCGAGCACGGGGTCACTTTTTCCAAGCCGGTTATCGACCCGCAGGGCTTGCGCGGGTGGAAAGACCAGATCGTCGGGCAACTGAGCAGCGGGTTGGACGGGTTGGCAAAAAAACGCAAGGTTAGCGTCGTTACAGGGCATGGTGAATTCCTGTCAGCGCACCACCTGCAGGTGAGCAAACCCGATGACTCGGGAAAGCCGCAGGTCATCGAGTTCGAGCAGTGCATCATTGCCGCGGGTTCGGAGTCGGCCTGGCTGCCCTTTTTGCCGGACGATCGGCGGATCATGGATTCGACCGGCGCGCTGGAGCTCGAAGAGCTGCCGGCGCGGCTGCTGGTCATTGGCGGCGGGATAATCGGCCTGGAATTGGCGACCGTGTACCAGGCCCTCGGGGTCAAGGTTTCGGTCGTGGAAATGACCAGCGGGCTGATGCCCGAGTGCGACCCCGACCTGGTCCGGCCGCTGGAAAAACGGATTCGAAAACAATACGAGCAGATCATGCTCGGGGTCACGGTGAGCGGAGTCGAGGCGCTGGACGAAGGGCTCAAGGTCAGTTTCTCGGGCGATGGCGCGCCCGACCCGCAAGTTTACGGCCGTATCCTGGTCGCAGTCGGACGCAAACCGAATGGTTCGGTGATCGGCGCGGAGGCGGCGGGTGTGGCTGTGGACGAGCACGGATTTATCCCGGTCGACCGGCAAATGCGGACCAACCAGGCACACATTTTTGCGATCGGCGATATCGTCGGCGAACCCATGCTTGCCCACAAGGCGTCCCACGAAGGAAAAACCGCGGCTGAGGTTGCCAGCGGCCTGAAGCGCTCGTTCGATGCCAGGGTTATTCCATCGGTGGCCTACACCGACCCCGAAATCGCCTGGGTCGGCGAGACCGAATCCGAACTCAAGGCACAGGGGCGGGCATACGGCAAGGGTGTGTTTCCGTGGGCGGCCAGCGGCCGGTCATTGGCGCTAGGCAGAAACGAGGGTCTGAGCAAGCTGTTGTTCGACGAAGAAAGCGGGCAGCTGATCGGCGCCGGCATCGTCGGCCCGCAGGCAGGCGACCTGATCGCCGAAATGGCACTGGCGATCGAGATGGGATGCGATGCATCCGATATCGCGCTGACCATACATCCACACCCGACCCTGTCGGAAACGCTCGCCTTCGCCGCCGAGGCTTTTGAAGGGACGTTGACCGACCTGTACATGCCGAAGAAGGGTAACTAACCTATGCATCGCATACCTATTGTGATTATTTTTCTCGCATTAGCTCGTGGGAATTACGAGAGTACTGCATTGAAAATATGTCAACTTATGGCATCGGATTATCTGTATTAGAAATCAAGAATGAGCGCGCCATGGTTCTTGATCTTGAAAGTTCGTTAATTTACGCGGATACTGATATAGAGGTAAAGCAATTTGCGAAAGTGTGAGAGCGCTGTCAAATACTCCATACCGGCCTAGACGACATCAGAAAACTCTCAGCTAAGAAATTGTCTGACTAGAAATTCAGGAGGGACGTTTCAGATCTCCAATCCCGATTTCGCAAAAACACACGACAAGATTCCGATCTACCTATTTATCGTACTAATTACCCCAGCAACGCCTCGACCGCCACACTGTAATCCATCTTCTCGCCTTCCCACCGGGTCACGCAGGTTTTGGAGTCGATCTCGATCCCGGGGATTTCATGGCTCAGCAAACTCACCGCGTCGGTGTTTGCCGGTATCGGGGGGTGATATTCGGCACGGCGGATGACATTGCCATCTTTGTTTTTGAAAACAATGCGGCCATTGGCGGTCTTTTCGCAGCCAAAACCGCCTTCATGGACCAACCGGTGGTGATATCGGCATAGCTGTACCAGGTTGTCGATGCGGGTCTCACCACCTGCGGCCCAGTGCTTGATGTGGTGTCCGTCGATGTAATGCTGATGGGTGCAGCCGGGAAAGCGGCAGCCTTTGTCCCTGGCTTTCAATATTCGCCGCATCGCGGACGGAATTACCCGGGATTTGCGGCCGATATTGATCGGTTCGCCGGTCTCGTCCTCGAAAAGCTTCACCACACTGCTGTCGCAAGCGATTCGTCTCGATGTTTCCGCGGAAACATTGGGGCCGTGTTCGAGTTCGCAGATATCGCCGCTGCCGTCTTCGAGTGTTTCCGCGGAAACATGGACCACGACCTGGTAACGGTCGGCGGTGGCTGAGGTCCTGGCACCGTGGCTCAAATAAGTCTCGGCCAGTTCGATCAAGGCGTCGGCCCGGTGGACGCTGAAGGGGATTCTTTCACTGGGATTGGGGTCGTTGCATGTTTCCGCGGAAACATCGGGCTCTTTTCTTTCGGCCTTGGCCCGGTCCATCGCCATTTCCAGGGCTTTGAGCACCAGCGCGCCTTGTTCGGCGGGCAATCGGGCACGAATCACCAGCGAACCATCTTCATCGGTGTAAAAAGTCAATTCCCGATGTTCGTGCTGTCGGTTGGAATTTTGGGCGTCTTGCAGTCTTTTGACCCAGCGGGTCTTGGCGATCAGTCTTTCCATGTGGCTGGCGGTGCCGTGCCTGGCGATCATCAGCAGAAAATCTTCGTTCTCACTATTCGCGACCCTAGTCATGGCCCGCACCTTCGAATAGCTGATCTCGCCTTTTTCCAAGGCGGCGCTGATTTTCGGTAAATCTGCAAGACAATGCGCCACCCGGACTTTCTCTCTGGCTGCGTTCATGCCGATGCCGCATTGCCAGTTCAGCCAGTGGGCGCACGAATACAAACCTTCTTCATGCCAGCCATTGGCTTCATCGAATTCGCGGATCAACGTCAGCAATCGGTACTCGGCGGCATTCAGATAACCGCACAGTTTGGTGATCTCGGCACCGAGTTCTTTGCGGTGTTGTTGGTTCTGTAGTCGCTGGGCATGGGACAAATACATGGTGGGCTCCGGGGGTTGAATCGATGCTGTTCTTAATCCCAGTAGTATAGGCTTATCTTACTGAAAAATAAAGCTTTATTGTGCTGTTTTTTGACAGAAAGTGGGCTTGAAAATGCCCCGAAATACGCAAGAACAACCAGGATATCCACAGTCTCTTAGAGGCATCGACGCCGCCCTTGACTAGGGCTAATTAACCTAATTTTCAGGCGAATAGACCATGCTTCAACTACACTTTCTGAATAGGGCATCTGAAATGGCTGTGAAGAGACTTTTTTAATGATGCAGTAAGGTACGGAGGCTGCCCATGCCCGCAATAATCAAATACGGCATCTTAGGTGTGGTGTACGCATTAGGCGCGTTCTTCAGCCTGTTGCCGATTGCCACGGCGCAACCCCAGGAAGCCGCACCGTCCTCGGACAGTGATAACTATCCGTTTATCGAAGAGATCATCGTTACGGCGCAAAAGCGCGAAAAAGCCGCGCAAGACGTCCCCGTTTCCATGTCGATCTTTAGCAACCGGGAACTGGTGGCGCTCGATCTGACCGATATCGCCGAAATCGCCAGATATACCCCCAATCTGGAATGGGATCAGTCCTGGCTTGGAGCATCCAACTCCGCGTCGCTCTATATTCGTGGGGTTGGCCAGGCGGCAAACTTCGCAGAGCACTCCACGGATCCGGCCGTGGGCCTTTATCTGGACGGAGTCTACGTCGGACGGGCCGCAGGAAGCGTGCTCGGTGTGCTCGATATAAGCCAGGTTGAAGTATTGCGTGGTCCACAGGGGACCTTGTTTGGCAAGAACGCAACCGGCGGCGCCATAACCGTTACGACCACACGCCCGACCGACACGATCTCAGTTTGGGCCGACGTCACGACAGGCAGCGACAACCGAAGCGATTTTCGCCTCGTCGCAAACATTCCGCTCACGGATCAGGTCCTGACGAGATTCTCCGCCTCGAGCCTCAACCGGGACGGCTATGGCGTCAGTCTCCAGGATGGCACAGAGTTCGGTGACATCAACACCGATTACGTTCGTGGCGCACTGCGCTGGCTACCCAGGGAAAATCTGACGGTCGATTTGATGACAGACTGGACTCGCACCCGCCAGGCCTCCGCGGTGACCACCCTGGTCTTCGTTGACTCCGGTCCCATGACGATTTCCAGCATCTACAATTTCTTTGTGGCGCCGACCAACACGGTGGCTGGATTCGGCAATGGCGTGCTGTGGGATTCACGGTTCATTACACCAGGCAACTTCACGAATTATTCGACCGACGAATCGGGATCCGATCTCGATGTTAGAGGGCTGACGGCGATTGTCGATTGGCGGCCCGGCGCCCTCACATTCAAGTCCATCACCGGCTACCGCAGCATGGAAAGCCATTGGGCTGTGGACGCGGATCTTTCCCCATTATCCATTATCGAGGATGTCATGGGCGCCGACCAGCATCAATTCAGCCAGGAATTCAATCTGCGGGGCGGCGACGGCGCACTGGACTGGTTGGTAGGCCTCTATTATTTCGAAGAGGAAGCCACCAAACTCAAATCCGGCGTAATCTTAATCCCCGAGGTCGCGACGGTTGAATTCGACCCGGTCTTTGGTGTCCCCAACCCGCTATTCGGCATTCCGTTGAGTCCGGGCGTTCAGCCGATCACCAACGTGAGTCGCGCTAACAGCACGGCCATCTTTTCACATCTTGAGTATGCGTTCACTGAACGCTGGTCAGGGTCGGCGGGAATACGTTACACGACCGAGGAAAAACGGATCAGCAACCCACCGGGTGTCGGTCTTGTTGCGAGCAACGGCGACTCCAAGACATTCACCAATCTGTCGCCGATGGTCGGGATGCAATATTTCATTGATCAGGACCTGCAGATATATGGCAGCGTCTCACGGGGATTCAAGAGCGGCGGATTCAACTCCCTGGTGCTGCTGCCCAGGCTGGAATATCTACCTTTTGATCCGGAAAAGGCGACTTCATACGAACTCGGCGTCAAGGCAAACCGCGGACGATTCACGGTGGCTGGCGCGACTTTTTTTGTTGACTACGACGATATCCAGATCAGTGTGCTGAACGGCTTAGAACCTCAGATCCTCAACGCAGCTGAGGCCGAGATAAAAGGGGTGGAAGTCGAACTCGCTGCAACACTCACCACCGGTCTGAGGTTGCAGGCGGGCATCGGGTATCTGGATGCGAAATACGTCAAACTGGATCCATTGGGTCTTCAGGGCCTGACGGTACCGGTTACGCTGGATTCCAAGTTTATGAACGCGCCGAAGTGGTCCGTCAATCTGAGCCTGAGCTACTCAACCCAATTGCGCCACCTTGGCCGACTCGCGATTCGCGGCGACTATTCGTGGCGGGATCGGACTTACAATAACGCCGTCAATACCGAAGAACTCATCCAGGACGCCTACGGGCTTCTGCATGCCAGTGCAACCCTGGTGAGCAACGATGGCCGCTGGCAGTTCGCTCTGTTTGGAGACAATCTCACCGACAAGGAGTACATTCAGAGCGGCGAATTTGGCGCAGCCGTCGGTGTAGCGATCGCAAATTTTGGACGTCCACGAACTTGGGGTTTAAGCGTGCGGTACCGATTTGGGTCTGAAGTCACTCGTGACCACTAGGCACTAATGGTGTCAACGGGTCCTGCAGTGCAGCCTACTCCGGGAAGTTCATGCGGCGCAGAAGATCCTGAAATTCAGGCTCACGGCGCAGCGAATCAAACCGGGGTTCCACGTTTAGGAACGGCATCCATAAATTGCGTTCATCGAAGGCTTTTTCGAGCCATTCAATTGCAATCTCATTCTCTCCCAGAGCCGTGTAGATGATCGCAAAACCGTACGGCAGGACATACTGATTCTCGTCCAGACCGTGTAATTCATCGAGAATCTTCTGCGCTTCCGCAGTTCGTCCGGCCACTGCATAAGCGTGTCCCAGTAACCAGTGAAACTGTGAGATTCCGGGGAAAGCCTGCACACCTCTTTCAAATTCACCGATCGCTTCTTGGAACATGCTCTTCTGCAAGTAACTCCAACCAAGTCGCTCGTTGACGAAAGGACTCGTGAGATTCAAATTGACGGCCTCCTGAATCTGAGCAATTGCCTTGTCGTATTGGCGCGACATGTAGAATGCGTCCGACGCGGTAAGGTATGCGGTGATGTCGAGCGGGTTCAGATCGAGTATGCGTCTGATGCTGGCGTGAGCTTCACCCGGGCGGTCCATGGCTGCCAGGTACCATGTGTAGACAAGATGTGCATTATAGTGATTTGGATTCAGCGAAACAGCGCGTTGGAATTCTTCTTCAGCCTGTTCCCAGTCCCAGTCATAATAGAAAAGCAATGATGCATTTACTGCATGGGCATCGGCCAGATTGCTGTCGATTTCCAGCGCCAGCGCCAATTCAGCCTGCACCGTCTGGTAAATATCACGCGGACGCATGACGCCCATAAAAGCCTTTACCAGGTGAGCTCCGGCTACACCCACGTGGGCCTCTGCGTACCGTGGGTCGATTGCGATGGCTTGTCGGTAATACTCGATGCCTGTGTCCAATGCCTCTGGCCGCCACTGTGTATGGAAGTGCCGCCCCAAGAGATAGAGCCGATAGGCTTCGGGATTGACTTCCCGAACATCAGCCAGACGAGCCGCATCCTCCGGAGTCACGACAATGTTGATTTCGCGGGCGATGGCGCTTGCGACCTCGCTGTGAATTGCCAGCACATCGCTAAGGTCGCGGTCGTAGTTATCGGCCCACAAGTGTTGGTCAGTTGCAGCCTCGATCAATTGCACCGTGATCCTGACTTGGTCTCCGATAAGCAGCGCCGAGCCTTCCACCACCCAGTCGACGTTCAACTGCCGCGCAATTTCGGGCAAGGACAGTTTCGTGCCTTGGAATTGCATACTTGATTGACGGGAGATCACCCGCAGCGCGGCGATCTTGGAAAGTTCTGTTATTAACGTGTCCGTCATCCCATTTACGAAATATTCCTGCTCCGGGTCTCCACTTAGGTTTTCAAGTGCCAGGACAGCAATCGAACGAAGATGACCAGTGCCAAAATCGATCCACCTGAATCTGTCCGCCGCGAATAGCGCGACGGCCACGATCAGCACGCCAATGATCACGAAGTCCATCTGACGACCGGTGTGAACCGAGATCAACTCGCCCTCGGAAACCGCCTCTGTACGCATCACGCCCTGGGTCGTAATCTCATAGACCCATGCGAGAATCAGGACAACCGGAAAGCCAACGGCAAGGGCGATTACGATGGCACGCATCGACCATGCGGGTGCGGCGAATGCCTCGAGGAGAATATCGGCGACCTGGATCAGCAGCCACGCAACGACGACGTAGGCAACGCCGCTGCGAAACACGTTGCGGCGTCTTAGTTCATTGATGAACTGCGAGATATTGACCATAACAGGCTCCCACCGTCTGGACCAAGAGTAGCCTAGTCAGCCGCTAATTTCAGTCGAAGTGCTTGCGAGGCTTGAGTTCGCGGGTGCATTCTGTTTGGAGACAATCTCACCGACAAGGAGTACATTCAGAGCGGCGAATCTGGCGCAGCCGTCGGTGTGGCGATCGCAAATTTTGCACGTCCACGAACTTGGGGTTTAAGCGTGCGGTACCGATTTGGGTCTGAAGTCACTCGTGACCACTAGGCACTAAAGGTGTCAACGGGTCCTGCAGTGCAGCCTACTCCGGGTAGTTCATGCGTCGCAGCAGGTCCTGGAAGCGGGGGTCGGAGCGCAGCGGGTCGAACCGCGGCTCCACGTTCAGAAACGGCATCCAAGGGACGCGGTCCTGAAAAGCCTTCTCCAGCAATTCCAGCGCTTTATCATTTTCTCCCAGGCCGGTGTGGATGAGCGCAAAAGCGTATGGCTGAATATACTGTTTCTTGGCTAAAGCGTGTAAGTCATCGAGAATTTTCCGCGCCTCTGCAGTTTGTCCGGCCGCCGCATAGGCGTGCCCCAGCATCCAGAATAAAATCGGGTTATGAGGGGCAAGCGTCACCGCTCGTTCCATGTTGCCAATTGCTTCCTCGAACATGCCCTTCTGTAAGTAGCTCCAACCGAGCCGTGAGAGCGAGTGAGGGCGTTCGGGGCTTAGATCGAGGACCTCATGCAGTTGCGTGATGGCCTGGTCGTATTGGCGTGAGAAGTAGAACACGTCCGACGCAGTGGTGTACACAATGAGGGTCAGCGGGTTGAGTTCAAGTGCACGTTTGATGCTGATGTGGGCTTCCTCCGTGCGGCCCATGGCCACCAGGAACCAGGTGTATATTTGATGCGTTTGCGCATCGTTTGAATCCAGTGAAATGGCCTGTTGGAATTTTTCCTCGGCTTTTTGCCAATCCCAGTCGAAATAGAAATGAGTCATTGCGTGGCTCGTATGGGCACTGGCCAGGTTGCTGTTGATTTCCAGCGCTCGCGATGCTGCGGCCCACGCCTTTTCATTGGCAGGCTGCGGGGGCATGTAGCCCACGAAACCAAGCATTACATAATAATTGGCCATGCCCTGATGGGGTTCTGCGTACTCAGGGTCCATCTCGATGGCTTGCTGAAAATAGCGGACGGCTTTATCCAGTTCCGCTGGTCCCGACTTGAAAAGGTGGTACTTTCCCAAGAGATTGAGCCGGTAGGCCTCGGGATTGACTTCCCGAACATCAGCCAGACGGGCCGCTTCCTCCGGAGTCACTGCAATTTGGATTTCACGGGCGATAGCACTTGCGACCTCGCTGTGTATTGCCAGCACGTCGCTAAGATCGCGGTCGTAGTTATCGGCCCACAGGTGTACGTCGGTTGCGGCCTCGATCAATTGCACTGTGATCCTAACTCGCTCTCCGATAAGCAGCGCCGAGCCTTCAACAACTGCGTCCACGTTCAACTTCCGAGCGATTTCCGGCAAGGACAGTTTCGTGCCCTTGAATTGCATGACGGATTGACGGGAGATCACCCGGAGCGCGGAAATCTTGGAGAGTTCTGTAATCAATGTCTCCGTCATTCCATCGGCGAAGTACTCCTGCTCCGGGTCCCCACTTAGGTTGGCGAGTGGCAGAACAGCAATCGAACGAAGATCAATTGAGGGCACTGTGCCAAAATCGACCCACCTGAATCTGTCCGCCGCGAATAATGCGACGGCCACCATCAGCACGCCAATGATCACGAAGTCGATCTGACGACCGGCGGGTGTCGAGATCGAATCGCCCTCGGAATCCACCTCGGTACGCTTCACGCCCTGGGTTGTAATCTCGTAGATCCACGCAAGAATCAGTACAACCGGAAATCCAATGGCCAGTGCTGTTACGACGGCACGCATCGCCCATGCAGGTGCGGCGTATGTCTCGAGGAGAATATCGGAGACCTGGATCAGCAGCCACGCAATGACGATGTAGGCAGCGCCGCTGCGAAACACGTTGCGGCGGTGTAGTTCATTGATGAACTGCGAGACACTGACCATAACAGGCTCCCACTGTCTGGACCAAGAGTAGCTTAGTCAGCCGCTTAATTCAGTCGAAGTGCTTGCGAGTGTTGAGCCAGCGGGCGCATCCCGCTCCAGGAAAACACACTTTGCGGGGCCATAGCAACGTCAGCCATGTCTGTTATCAACAGCTTGCTCGCAATCGAGGAGGGATCCATATGCGCGCTATCAGGTGCAATCAAATCCTGGCAGGATGAGTCGTTTCAGGCATGCACGATGACAGTCAATCAGTTGGCGGTCGAAGCCGTGTTTCCAGTTTCCGCTTCGGTGTTCAGGACCATGACGCGCTGACCTGGGCGCAGCCTTTCGGCGCCACGTACGACGATGGTGTCGCCAGCTTTGAGATCGCCGGATACTTCGATCAGGTCGCCATCGCCGCTGCCGGCCAGGATCGAAACCCGTTCGACGAGTTGATCCTTGCCGACCCGAAACACGCTGGCGCCATTGCGC